>JAKDMK010000124.1 GCA_030452365.1 Nitrococcus sp. | reverse complement strand
GTAGGGGATGTATTCCAGGATCGCCGGCACCGGCTGTTGCTCGGCGCCTTGCGGAACCCACACGCGCGCGGCCAGATGCACCCCGTCGGCCGTGGGGATCCACACGCCGTGCAGCTCCTCAACCTCGTGCGGGAAAATACTTACGCTTCGCATACGTCCCCCTCGCGGATTTCAAAACGCAGGCGGCGGCAGTGCTTGTAAGTCTCGCGCAGCGCCCGCGGGCTATCACCGCCAAACTATATCAGGGCGAGGACGCAGCTGTAGCTGTCCTGATGGGCGAGCGCCGAGAGTCGGGTTCTTTGTGCCAGAAAGTCTTTCCTGGCGCAAATGTTGCCCAAGCCATCAGACTTCAGGAATTGCAATGCAAGCCATGAGGTCTAGGGATTGCGGGGTAGCATGGCCGGGCGCATCATCTAACTCATGGCGGCTGCATCGTTCAGCATTGGATTAACCACCTGAGGCGAGCCATGGAGAAGTCGATACGTCGTGCCATGGGCAGGAGAGCAGTAAGCCGTGCGCCAGAGGGTATGCGGGACCGTGTCACGGCGGTGTTTCCAAAGCATGTCTACACCGAGGGAGACGAGCTCTACCGAGCCATGCTCTCGACCATCCAATCGGCTCGCCGCAGCATCAGCCTTGAAACCTATACGTACGCCGACGATGCTGTGGGGCGGCGTTTTAGCCGTGCGCTGGTCGAACGCGCAGAATCCGGGGTCAGAGTCAGGCTCTTGGTCGATGCCTTTGGCTCGCTGGGATGCTTCACGCGCCACGCGGAGAAGGAGCTACGCGCCGCCGGCGCGCAAGTCCGGCGTTTTCATCGCTGGCAATGGCATGATCCCTTGCGTTATAACAAGCGCGATCACCGCAAGCTGCTGGTAATCGATCGCCATTACGCCTTCCTCGGTGGTTTTAACATCCATGAACAGAACTCCCGCGTGCACTCGGGGCCAGAGCGCTGGCGCGATACGCATGTTCACTTCGAAGGCGCGCTGGCACGCGAGGCCGAAGCGCTGTTCGACATGTTCTGGTATCGGCGCTTGCGGCATCCACACACGCTGCGGCTTCCTGCCACGGATGTGCTTGCCTCTAATCACAATATCCATACGCGACAGCGCCTGCGCTACTTCGTTGACGATATTCTGGAAAACGCTCGAAACCGGCTTTGGGTGAGCACCCCTTACTTCGTGCCGGATCAGCATATGCAAAAGCGCCTGACTCGGGCGGCGCAGCGGGGAGTGGATGTGCGCATGCTCGTACCTCGCAAATCGGACGTCCAGTTGGCGCGTTGGGCTTCCCGTGCCGTTTATGCGAAACTACTGCACGAGGGCGTACGCATTTTCGAGTACTTGCCGCGAATGCTTCACGCCAAGATCGTGGTCGCCGATGGCGAATGGTGTATGGTCGGAACATCCAATCTCGACTACCGCAGCTCTCATCACAACTACGAGATCAACCTCATTTCGGCCGACCCCGCGCTCTGCCGTGAGCTGGAGGGACATTTCCGGCGCGAATTGCACAACTCCGCCGAGGTGCACCATAGCGGCTGGGCAATACGATCCCCGTTCCAGCGCTTTCCCGAGACCATCGGCTGGTTAATGAGACGTTGGCTGTAGGGCCTGTTGACCTTCACCCACGGTCGAAATCACTCCATCACTTCAATTTTCTACGTTCAGAGAGGCTGTATCGAATGCGAAATGTCGCCACTATCCATCGCCTGCTGCGAGCGGCCGTATTGCTGCTCGCATTGGGAATTGGCACCTCGGGATTTGCAGCCGCACAGAGCGGGAGCGGTGCCTCGCTCGACGCGTTAGACGGGCCGACACGACAGAAGCTTCTGGATACCCGGGCAAAGTTGGAGGAGATCCACCGTCAACTTGCGGAGATCTCCGCCGCAGCCATGAAGAGCAATCCTGCCTTGCAGGAGCAGGAAGAAAAGCTGCGCCATCTCGTTCTCAACACCATGACGGACGCTGGCTACGAGCCGGAGAAGGAAATAGCGCATATCAAGGAGCTTAGCGAAAAGCTGCGCTCTGAGGACATCGATACCGAGCAAAAAAAGCGCTTGCTTGCTGACTATCAGCAAACGCAGACACGTCTGCTCGCGGCAGAGCAAGAGGCTCTGGCCAATAAAGAGGTACAGCAAGCACGACAGGCGTATCAGGATCAGATGCGTCAGGCGATGGAGAAGGAGGATCCCGGCACCGAGGCGCTGCTTCAGCGCTACGATGAGACGCAGATGGAACTGCAGCGCCAGATCAAGGCGGCGCTGAAAAGTCAGGGCGCAGACAAATGAGGGAGCGCCGGACAAAGGGGATGTGGGCGTCGTCACCCAAAGCCCAGACGTCTTCCTGACCGTGGCCGCGCATGTGGCGATCGACCACGCTCCCCGCCGCGCTTCATTGCCAGCGGGAGCAAGTGCATCGGTGGCGATGGTGCATTAGCGGGCATTCACCCGCCGGTGGCGAATCCCGGGTAAAGCGTCATGCCACCGTCGACGAATATCGAGGTACCGCAGAGGTAGTCGGACTGGTCGGAAGCCAGCCATGCGGCGACCCGCGCGATCTCGATCGGCAGGCCGATGCGTCCGTACGGAATCAGTCTTGTCAGCGCTGCGGCCGCTTCGGGGGTTTCCCAGGCATTGCGGTTGATCGCGGTCTCGATCGCGCCGGGGCAGATGGAATTGACACGTATCTTCTGTGGCGCGAGTTCCTGTGCGAGCGAGCGCATCAGCAGCATGATGCCGCCCTTGGTCGTGGCGTAATTGCAATGCCCGGCCCACGGGATCACCTCATGCACCGAGCTGGTGAAGATGAGCTTGCCAAGCGCGCACGATACCTCGCGCATGCCGCGGCGAGTGAATTCGCGTACGGCCGCGCGCGCCACCAGGAACGCGCCGGTCAGGTTGACGCTGATTACCTGGTTCCATTGCTCCAGCGTCATATCGGTCAGGTTCGCATCGCGCTGGATGCCGGCATTGGAGCACACGATGTCGAGGGTGCCGAACTGCTTGACGGCCTCGGCGAACATCGCCTGCACCTGATCCTCCTTGCTGACGTCGGCCTCGATCGCGATGGCCTTGCCTTCACCTTGTGCGTTGATGTCGTCGCAGATCGCCTGTGCGACCTCGGGTTTCGCCACATAGTTGACCACCACGTTGGCGCCGGCGGCGGCTAGTTCGCGCGCGATGCCTTGGCCAATGCCGGAATTGGCGCCGGTGACCAACGCGTTCTGGCCGCCCAGCATTTTGGGGGTGGGCAAATTGGGGGGTTGTGCGTTCATGTCGGCTCCTTGGTTTGAAGTGCTGGAATATCGCCGGTCGTCATTCCGGACCCAGTACGGCAGCGGTCCGGAACCCGGCGACTTGCGGCAAAGCCATCCCATGTGGCGACAGCGATCAATGGTAACAACGCCGACCTGGTCGCGGCCTTCATAATTCGGTTGCTGTCAGTATGTGCAAGTGGCCGTCAGGGTCGCGAAGCAGGGCATGGTCGGCGCCGCGGCGCGTGGCGATTATGGCGTCCGCGTTGTCCGCATCGGTGATCGCATCCAGCAGCACGTCGATGGCATCGACGCGCCAGATCAGGCGGTCCCTAGCGACGGCAGTTATGGGGGTGGATGGTGCGGTGCGACCGCGCGGCTTGCGGTAGCCAAGCAGTTCCAGGTGCGGCGTGCGCGAGGCGGCCGGTTGCATCGCGATTACGTCAACCTCGACGTCCGCGAGAGCGTCCAGTCGCTGTTGCTCGGTGCCACGGTTTACACTGCGCGCGACGACGTGCAACCCGAGCAGCTCATAAAACCTGATACTGCGTTCGACGTCTCCGACGCTGAGTGCGCTGTGGTCGATGCCGAGGGTTGGCTGCGTTGACTGCGGCTTCTGCCATATCGGATCGCCGGCGCCCGGCGGGAAACCGAGCAATTCCAGCGGATGACCATCGGGGTCGCGGAACTTGAATGCGGTCACTGAACCGCTCGATGGTGGCAGCAACTGCGGGCCGCTCCGGGTGATCGGTATTGCGCCACATCGCATCGCGCGCCCGAAGGCCGCGTCCATGTCGTTGACCACGATCGCGCCATGCTGGAACCACAGGTCGCAGGAAGTGCTGTTGGCGGGGTATGGCTCAACGTCCAGGTATTCTGTCAGCTCGATCTGCTGCGCACCCAATGACAGCCGCGCGTAACGCGAGGGAATGGCATCCACCCCCGGCAGGCGTGTCCATGCGGGCGGCTCGTTCGAGACGCCGTCAAGACGAAAATCCAGCGCATCACAATAAAACGCCAACGCTCGGTCGAGGTGGCCGGTGTTGCGGCCGACCCGCAGCAGGTGCCGGATGCCGTGGCTCATGGCCGCTGCGCGCCGCGCCGGTTCACCCAGATCGCGTACAAAGTCTGCGAGGCGCACAGGAACAGCCGGCTGTAGTGGCGGTCGCCGAAGCAGAGGTTGGACACCGCAGATGGCACCTTGATTTTCCCGAGCAAGGTGCCGTCCGGTGCGATGCAATGTACGCCATCACCCGCGCTCGCCCACACGTTGCCATCCTCGTCGCAGCGAATGCCATCGGCGTCGCCCGGCGACACCTTGTAGAAGTCGCGGCCGTTGCCAAGCGATGCGCCGGCCTCGCCAACGTCGAACACGCGGATGCAGCGTTTCGATTCCGGGTCAAATTGCAAGCCGGTTTCGGTGACGTACAGTCGCTTTTCGTCAGGCGAGAAACACAACCCGTTGGGGCCTTCGAACTCGTCCCCGACCACGGCCAGCGAACCGTCGCGCGGATCGAAGCGGTACAGGTTCGTCGGCAATTCCGAGGCGCGTCGACCGCCTTCGTAGTCGCTCTGGATGCCGTAAGGCGGGTCGGTAAACCAGAGAGTGCCGTCGGATTTCACCACCACGTCGTTGGGCGAGTTGAGACGCTTGCCCCGGAAACCATCGACCAGCGTAGTGAGCGTGCCGTCGAGTTCGGTGCGCACAATGGCACGCTCACCGTGCAAACAGCCAATCAGGCGCCCCTCGCGGTCGCGGGCGTGACCATTGGCGAACCACGAGGGTGCGCGGAATACCGATACACCGCCGCTCGCGGTCCAGCGCATAATGCGGTCGTTGGGGATGTCGCTGAACAGCAGGCATTGCAAGTCCGCAAACCACACCGGGCCTTCGAGCCAGCGGAAGCCCTCGGCCAGCATTTCAAGCGGCGCGTTCGGCAATACCATGGCGCGAAAACGCGGGTCTATTATCTCGTAATCACTCAAGAGAGCACCTGCACCAAGCGTTGGCCACGGATTTGCCCGGACGCACACCGCTGCAAATGCTCTATCCGTGACTGTCCATATTCAGGTGTTCAGCCGTGGCAAAAATCAACTTTCCATTTGCACCAGCATCAGGACAGCCGGCTGCTCGCCGACCGTGCCGGAACGATGCCCCTTGCGGCCTAGTGCATCGGCGAGGCACCCCTGATCGCCGCCGAACGAAACCTCGCCCGGACCCATCTCGACACGTGTACCATCCATCGTTTCGACGAACCAGCGCCCCGACAACGGCACGATCCATTGCGGTGCGGGGTTTTCGTGCCAGTCGCCAATCCAGCCGACCGGCAGTACGCAAAACAGCGTGCGTGCCGGTTTGTCCTTCAGTACCGCGTTCCACTGTGACGCCGCGCCGCCCATACTCTGGCGTTCGAACCCGCTCAGCGTGCGACGTACTTGCCGACTGACGCCGTGGGTATCGACGTGGACTTGCCAGTATTCAAGACTTGGCTCCGCGTTGCCGGTTTCAGGGGTCATGCTTGCTCCAGCCAAGTGCCGCAGAGGGTGGCGCGGTGCCTGCGGGCGTGTAAACGGCGGTCGAGGACAGCGGGTGGCGCGCCACCACGCCCGCCGGAGCGAGCTGGGCCGCGAACACGATCAGCAATAGGCCTCCGACCAGCCCGAAGTTCTTAAGGAAATCCCAGAAGTGGGCACGTGCCTTGCTGTCGCCGGGTTTCCAGAAATCGGGGAACGCCCAGAACGGGTGGTACAGGATTGCTGTCACCACGCAAAACAAGGCGAGGATCAGAGCCGCGATCCGGTCGTGCCAGCCAAATACGATACAAAACGGCGCCACCGCTTCCACCACGATCGCGATGACCAGCAGCGGCGGCCCACTGCTTTTGGGCAGGAACGAGGAATCGGTCTGAGCCAGCGCGTCCTTCCAGAACACAACCTTATCCAAGGCGCTGAATGGAAAGAGCCCCACCAGGCACACACGGATCATGATGGGTATGAAGTACAGATCAAGCCACATGTCGCACTCCTGCCCCTTGTCGCATCTCTGGTGGTCACCAGATTGCGTTTTTGGTTCGCCTCCCCCACCCGCCAGGGAAAGTGGTCGTCACGGCGGATGGGGATCGTTCTTGCAATGACACCGCAAGTCGGGTTCGACATCCCTGTTGTCGAACACTCGCGCCCCGCTCATGCGCTCGCCTGTACTACTCGGCGTCATGCCAAGGCAGTTGAGAGCTCAGCTTCGCTGGCGGTCATTCTTGACCTGCTGCGAGGCAAGGGGAACTCCCATCCGCTCGGCGATCCGATCCGCGACCCGCAGCGCATTGGCGATGATGGTGAGGGTGGGGTTCACCGCGCCGATCGAGGGAAAGAAGCTCGCGTCGGCGAGGTACAGGTTGTCGAGCTCGTGTGCCTTGCAGTCGAGGTCGAGCACCGAGCTTTTCGGGTCGGTGCCAAAGCGCGCGGTGCCGGCCTGATGGGCGGTACCGCCTATCGGTATATCCTTGGAGAGGTATAGCTTGCGTTCCAGC
>JAKDMK010000536.1 GCA_030452365.1 Nitrococcus sp. | reverse complement strand
ATTGATTTTACGTTATCAACGGATTCCTTAAGGCAGCAGCTATACTGTTCATCTTTTGCCAGGAGGTCGTACGATGCAAGCACCTCAGGATACTACCACGACGGCTACAGGCGGCTCACAGGCCGTATCGGAGCGCGACGCGGCATCCCGCCGGCAGCTCGCCAATGCCATCCGAGCGCTGAGCATGGATGCCGTGCAGCGAGCCAACGCGGGGCATCCGGGCGCACCCATGGGTATGGCCGATATCGCCGAGGTGCTCTGGAACGACTTCCTGCGCCATAACCCGGCCAACCCGCGCTGGTTCAATCGGGATCGCTTCGTGCTTTCGAACGGCCACGCCGCGATGCTGCTCTACTCGGTACTGCACTTGAGCGGCTATGAGCTCGGCCTGGAGGAGATCAAGCAGTTTCGTCAGCTTGGGTCCAAGACCCCGGGGCATCCGGAATATGGTTATACTCCGGGCGTCGAGACGACCACGGGGCCGTTGGGGCAGGGGCTCGCGAACGCCGTGGGCATGGCCATCGCCGAGAGGACGCTGGCGGCTCAGTTCAATCGCCCCGGGCATGCCGTGGTGGATCATTACACCTATTGCTTTTTGGGCGATGGCTGTCTGATGGAGGGGATCTCGCACGAGGCTTGCTCGCTCGCCGGCACGTTGGGGCTCAGCAAGCTGATCTGCGTTTATGATGACAACGGCATCTCGATCGACGGCAAGGTCGAGGGTTGGTTTACCGATGACACGCCGATGCGTTTTGAAGCCTATGGCTGGCACGTGGTGCGTGACGTAGACGGCCAAGACGCCGCGGCGGTGAAGCAAGCCATCGCGCAGGCGCGCGAGGTTACCGATCGGCCGTCGCTCATTTGCGCGAAGACGGTGATCGGTTTTGGCGCGCCGAACGTGTCTGGCACCGGGGCGGCGCATGGCTCGCCGCTGGGCGAGGATGAGATTCAGGCGACACGGAAGTTTTTGGGCTGGGAGCATCCGCCGTTTGAGATTCCGGATGCGATCTACCAGGCCTGGGATGCCCGGGCGCGGGGTGGGCGCTGGGAGACGGAATGGAACGCAGCCCTGGCTGATTACAAGCGGGTGCATCCGGATTTGGCGCTCGAGTTTGAGCGGCGCATCCATGGCGAGCTACCGGAGCAATGGCCGCAGCATGCCGCAGAGGCGTTGGTGCGCGTCAATGAGCGCGCAGCCAAGGAGGCGACCCGCAAATCCTCGCAGGCCGCGCTCGATGCCTACGGGCCTTATTTGCCGGAGTTGATTGGGGGTTCGGCGGATCTCACCGGATCGAACAACACGAAGTGGGACGGTTGCACGGAGCTAACCACGAGCACCGATGGCAACTATATATACTACGGCGTGCGCGAGTTCGCCATGGCGGCTGTTATCAACGGGCTGGCCCTGCATGGTGGTTTCATTCCCTACGGCGGTACCTTTCTCACCTTTTCCGATTACGCGCGTAATGCGCTGCGTATGGCCTCGATTATCGGCGCTCACAGCATCTTCGTGCTGACGCACGATTCCATTGGGCTCGGCGAGGATGGGCCGACCCATCAGCCAGTGGAGCACCTTTCGTCGCTGCGCCTGATCCCTAAGCTCACCTTGTGGCGGCCTTGCGATGCGGCGGAGACAATGGTCGCTTGGCGTGCGGCTATAGAGCACCGCGATGGGCCTACATGCCTGATCCTCACACGGCAGAACGTCGCCCATCAAGTCCGTGATGCCAAGGCTCTGCAGGCGATCGAACGTGGCGGATACGTGTTGCGTGATACTACGCCGGAGCCGGAAGCGCTCATTATCGCGACCGGCTCAGAGGTCGAGCTCGCCGTTGCCGCGGCGCAGGCGCTTGCCAAGCGCGGCAGACGGATACGGGTCGTTTCCTTGCCTAGCGTCGAGGTCTTTGAGGCGCAAGATGCCGCCTACCGAGAGTCGGTTCTACCCGCCCGGCTGACAGCTCGGTTGGTGTTGGAAGCGGGCGTTACACGGCTTTGGGCGTCGTATGCAGGCCCCTATGGAAAGGTGCTCGGTATCGACCGCTTCGGCGAGTCAGCGCCGGGGGATGCGCTGTTTGAGCACTTTGGCTTTACCGTCGAGGGAGTCGTGGCTGAGGTGGACGCGTTGCTACCCGAATAACCGGGTGATTAGGGCCTGTTGACACTCACCCACGGCGTCGTGGGTGAGTGTC
>JAKDMK010000535.1 GCA_030452365.1 Nitrococcus sp. | reverse complement strand
TGGCTGGAGACGGTTGAGCGTCGGGCTTGTTGCGGCTTTGCTGGGCAGCTTGCTTTTGCTTCCGAATTGGGGAACCCCTTACTGGTCCCTGCTCAGCCGACTGTTGTTTATCGCGTTCGTGTTGTTGCTCGTCTTCGGCCTGTTCGAAAGATGGCCGGTACATCTGCCGCGCTGGCTCGCACGTTGGGTGTTGCAGGTGGCGGCGGTGGCATGCGCTGTGCCATTTGCGGCGTGGCTGGCTTACACCCTGGTGACGATCGGGAATAGCACGTTGTGGTGGACGGAAAGATCGTATCTCATCGGTTTTGCGACGATGACCTTCCTTGGCCTGCTGGCATCTCCGTGGATCGCCCTTGTGGCCCTGCTGCGCCAGATCAAGGGCGAGGCGCGCAACCAGGCCCTGGCGTTCGAATTGGAGCGCAGCGAGTATGAGCGCGAGGCACTGGGCGCGCGCATGAAGTTATTGCAGGCGCAGGTGGAGCCGCATTTCCTGTTCAACACACTGGCGAATGTGCGCGAGTTGGTCGATGCCGGCTCGCCGCGGGCTTCGGCTGTTCTGAGCAATCTGATTGCTTACTTGCGCGCCGCCGTGCCGCGTGTGCACGATTCAACGCACACCCTCCGGCAAGAGTTTGAATTGTTGCGTGCGTATCTGGAAGTGATGCAGATGCGGATGCCGGATCGCCTGCAGTTCACGCTGTACGCGGATGACGAAGCATTGCCGCTGTTCTGCCCGCCCATGGCGCTGTTGACCCTGGTGGAGAACGCCGTGCGCCACGGGATAGATCCGAGCGAAGCAGGGGGCCGTATTGAGGTACGCGTACGCGTGCGAGATGGGCGCTGCCGCGCCGAGGTAATCGATACCGGCCTGGGTTTGGCGCAAGCCGATGGCGGATCGGGCGTCGGTCTCGCCAATTTGCGCGAGCGTTTGACATTGGCGTTCGGTGGCGATGCGCAATTGCATTTGAACCAACTGCAGCCGCAAGGCGTCTGCGCGGACATCGAATTTCCGGCCCGAAGCACCCCGACATGAATCCCACCGCCTTGATTGCCGACGATGAACCGCTGCTTCGCCATGCGCTGGTGCGTCTCCTGGCTCAGGCATGGCCGGAGTTGGACGTGATCGCGCAGGCACGCAACGGTCGCGAGGCGGTCGAGTATTTCGAGGCAAAACGGCCCGACATTTGTTTTCTCGATGTGCGCATGCCCGGCATGTCGGGCGTGGAGGCGGCGCGCTTTATCGGCAATCGCGCACAGCTGGTTTTCGTCACCGCGTACGATCAATACGCGGTGCAAGCCTTCGAGCAGGGTGCGCTCGACTATCTGGTGAAACCGGTTGAATCGGTGCGTCTCACCGCTACGGTGGCGAGGCTCAAGGAGCGGCTGCGACTCGCGGAGCCGGGCCATGACATGGCTGCACTGCTGGATCAACTTGAGGCACGCCTGCGCAAGGGCAGTGCTCCTGCCAACCTGCACTGGGTTCGTGTGTCCGTCGGACGATCGCTGCGTCTGGTTGCCGTCAGCGAAATCGATTACCTGCGTTCCGAGGCCAAATATACGCTGGTTGCCTGGCGCAGCGGCGGCGAGGCTCGTGAGGGCCTGATTCGCACGCCGCTGAAGGAATTGGCGAGCCAGATCGATCCGACGCAGTTCGCCCGGGTGCATCGATCCGCGATCGTGAACCTGCGCTCGGTCGATCACGTCACGCATGGTGAGAACGAAACTGCGAGCATCTACCTGAAAGGCCGCACGGACGTGCTGCCGGTAAGCCGCAGCTACTTGCACCTCTTCCGGCAGATGTAATTGCAGGCTGCGTTCCACCCGGTCGCTTCAGTCATGAGGTGCGCGTTTTTTGCGCGTTCGTTGCAACCAACTGTCAGGACCCGGATTAATGTTTGATAGCCGGATCCCAGTGTTCCACTATCTTCCCGTTGGCCAAGCGGAACATGTCAAACCATGTGGTCGTATACGTTTTGGAGGGATTCTTTGGATCGGTCTTTTTGTTTGCAAAGGCAAGCACCACCATGTCCCGCTCGGCCACAATGGATATGAGTGGCGCCTTGATTGTCGAAGCAATGGGGTGCGGCTTGCAATATTTCGACATGAACTTGACGAAACCGGCGCGACCCGTGGGCACGGTCGGATTGTGTTGGATGTATGACTTGGCCAAATACTTGTCGGCCAACTTGAGGTG
>JAKDMK010000534.1 GCA_030452365.1 Nitrococcus sp. | reverse complement strand
GGCGGTAGCGACCGCCGCTCCCCTCCCACACCACCCGGCATGCGGGTCCGCACCGGGCGGTTCGCAAGGTTGAGGTTATGAGAGCTTTGGAACACCCAGCCGATCAAAGTAACTGATCGGCAAGGCCCGGTTGAGCCGATACCGGCTGTTAGCCCACCAGCAGCACGAGTTGTTCGCCACGACTCTGGCATCGCTCGGGCTCGCGCCCAAACCCACCAGTGCCGTGTACATCCTCGAACCTCGCTTCCACTGCTTCAAGTGCAACGCACGCAGACGATGGCGCAGCCATTGGTCCAGCTCGCGGAATACCCCGGGCGTCTGTGCCAGTTGGAAGTAAGCCTTCCAGCCCGGCAGGTAAGCCCTGAGACCGTCCACGACCTGTTCGATACTGCGGCCACCCGTGCGCCGCGTCAGTGTGCGGATGCGATCCTTGAACCGCTGCATCGCCTTGGTTGCCACCGCTCGCCGGACTTGCGTCCCGCGAGCCGCAAACCAGAACGTGTAGCCCAGGAAAGCGCGCCCGCGCACTGGCGCCACGGCACTCTTGGTCTCGTTGACCGTCAGCTTCAGCCGCGCGTAGCACCGGCGCAGCCGCGCCAGCACTCGCTCGCCCGCCCGCCGACTGCGCACGTAGACGTTGCAGTCGTCGGCATACCGGACGAAGCGGTGACCGCCCCGTTCCAGCATGCGGTCAACATCGTCCAGCAGCACGTTCGCCAGTAACGGCGACAGCGGCCCGCCTTGCGGCGTGCCCCGGTGTCGATCGCACTTCACCCCGTTCACCATGATCCCGGCGTCGAGATAGCGGCGGATCAATCCCAGCACCCGGCGGTCGCCAATCCGACGGGCCACACGCGCCATCAGGATGTCGTGGTTGACCCGATCGAAGAACTTCTCCAGATCAACGTCCACCACCACCCGATGGCCCGCTTGCACGTAGCCTTGCGCCCGCCGGATCGCATCGCGCGCCCGGCGCCCCGGACGAAAGCCGTAGCTGGCGTCCGAAAACCCCGGATCGAGTACCGGTTGCAACACCTGCAACAGCGCTTGCTGGATGAAGCGGTCGAGCACCGTTGGGATGCCAAGCTCACGCTCGCCCCCGCCGGGCTTGGGAATCGCGTGGCGACGTACCGGCTGCGGCCGATAGGTCCCGTCCAGCAACTCCCCACGCAAGCGCGGCCAGGCCGTGCGGAGAAAGGCCGGCAGCTGCGCCACCGTCATTCCATCCACGCCGGCACTGCCCGCATTGCGCTTGACCCGCTGCAACGCTCTTTGCAGGTTCTCTCGCGCCAGCACCTGCTCCAGCAGGTCTTGGCGCCCCGAGTTCGTCGGCTCGCGCTCCGCCGACGTGGCTTCACCACTGCGCCCGACGGCCGCGGGCTTCACCCGGACCCTCATGCACAGCCCCTTGCGGGCGTCTGGCGCCTTGCCACGTCGAGAAACACGACGACTCACTCTCCCTTACGTTCGGCCCTTCGTCCCCAACCGGCAACTACTACGGCCTCGGCTGACTTCTCGCTCCGACTCATCGTCGTCGGGCTTTCACCCATCAGGCGAGATCTCCCCGGGTAAGAACGCACTCCTTCCCTGCACAATCGCCGGATTTACGCCACCAACCCTTGACCACAAGCGCTTCGCGACCTCTTGCCCGCTCGCGCTGGTTGGCACCGCCTCCTATCCGATTCTTGTCCATCGGCTCGCAGGTTCGCTCCACGCTTCCTCCCCACGCTCGGTCGCCCTCACGCAGTTGCGCTTTGCTTCGCTCACTGTGGTCAGCTCGCGGGAGGACTTGCACCTCCAAGAGTGCGCCCATGCCGGGCGCACAAAAAACAGAGCCCCGACCAGGTCGGGGCTCTGTTTCAACACGAACACTTCAACACGAACACTTCAACACAAAAACTTCAGCGCCAAATGTCAGCGCCAAAACCCGACTACGGCCGCTGCAACCAGAAATCGTAGTTGCCGCTGCCCGAGTACGAGTCGATCCGCCAGTAGTAGTACCCGGCACTGCCGTTGTAGGAGACGTGCTCCTCGCTGCTCGATCCGGCCGACCGGTCGACGCGGCTCCACGACGAGCCGTTCCAGCGATACAGCGCCAGGTCGAAGTCGGCGCCGCCAGGACCGCTGAGCCAGCCTTGGTGGGCGCCGGCGGACGATTGGTAGTACGTGCCGTCCGGCTGGGCATCGGCGTCGC
>JAKDMK010000533.1 GCA_030452365.1 Nitrococcus sp. | reverse complement strand
GTCGCCAAAATACTGGAGTGAGAACGTGGGGTGCATGCCTCGCCGGTCACACCGACAGGCGGGCTTCACTTATGTTTGACATCAGTCTATAATTAACTGTTTCGCCATAGCATAAAGGCTGCGGCTTATTGGGGTGCCCGATGAGATTGCCTTTCATCATCTACCCGCCTTTCCGGGTAGCACTAGGCCAGTAGCTCAATTGGTAGAGCAGCGGTCTCCAAAACCGCAGGTTGGGGGTTCGAGTCCCTCCTGGCCTGCCATATCTTGATTACCGGCGCCTTGGGCCTAAGGCCGTCCCATGAATGCCAGAGCCGAAAGCGAATCATCAGTCTTCGACACTATAAAAGTGGTTGTTGCCGTCCTGGTTTTTCTAGCTGGGATCGCGGGCTTCTATTACTTCTCTGATGAGTTGTTGCTCTATCGCGTGCTTGGTCTGATTGCGGTGGCTATGGTGGCTGTGGGCATTGCCATGACCACCAAAACTGGGCGCGAGACCTGGGCTTTTGCGCGGGATTCACGGCAAGAGCTACGCAAGGTCGTTTGGCCCACCAAGCAAGAGTCTTTGCAAACGACGCTGGTGGTACTGGTCATGGTGTTGGTGGTGGGAGTGTTCTTGTGGCTGCTGGACACGTTTTTCCTCTGGGTGATTCAGCTCCTACTGCGTCCCGGAGGCTGACGGACATGGCGAAGCGCTGGTACGTCGTTCATGCCTACTCGGGTTTCGAGAACCAGGTCAAGCGATCGCTGGAGGAGCGCATCAAGCGCGAGGGT
This sequence comes from Nitrococcus sp., assembly GCA_030452365.1. Classification (GTDB taxonomy): domain Bacteria; phylum Pseudomonadota; class Gammaproteobacteria; order Nitrococcales; family Nitrococcaceae; genus Nitrococcus. Next base: position 1,423 of record JAKDMK010000533.1, on the reverse strand, counting down.
GTGGAGGACAAGTTCGGCGAGATCCTTGTGCCTACCGAGGAAGTAGTCGAGATGCGCGCGGGGCAGAAGCGCCGCAGCGAGCGGAAGTTTTTTCCAGGCTATTTGCTCGTTCATATGGAGATGACTGAGGAGACTTGGCATCTTGTGCGCGGCGTCCCTCGGGTCATGGCGTTTATTGGTGGCACTAGCGACCGCCCAGCGCCGATTTCGGATGCCGAGGCAGAGCAAATACTCAATCGTGTCAAAGAAGGTGCGGAGCGGCCGCGGCCCAAGGTGCTGTTCGAGGTGGGCGAGATCGTTCGGGTCGTATCCGGTCCATTCACCGATTTCAATGGCGTGGTGGAGGAGGTCAACTACGAGAAGAGTCGCCTCAGGGTAGCGGTATTGATCTTCGGTCGGTCCACGCCGGTTGAACTGGAGTTCAGCCAGGTCGAGAAGGGTTGACAGGCTGCTGCTAGGAAGCATTCATTACAGGCGATCCCGCTGCGACGAGCACAGGGCGCGGCAACTGGCGCTAATGCCCGAACCAGGAGGCCACAATGGCGAAAAAGATTGATGCATATATCAAGCTGCAGGTGGCCGCTGGTCAGGCCAATCCAAGCCCGCCCGTGGGCCCGGCGCTGGGTCAGCGGGGCGTAAACATCATGGAATTTTGCAAGCAGTTCAATGCTCAATCCCAGGATATCGAGCCCGGCTTGCCGATTCCGGTGGTGATTACAGTCTACAGCGATCGCAGCTTTACTTTTGTTACCAAGACCCCGCCGGCCGCGGTATTGCTGAAAAAGGCGGCTGGCATAAAGTCCGGTAGTGGTACACCGAACACCAATAAGGTCGGGACGGTAAGCCGCGAGCAAATTATAGAAATCGCCAAGACCAAATGGCCGGATTTGACCGCTTCGGATATGGAAGCGGCGCTGCGCTGTATCACCGGTAGCGCGCGCAGCATAGGCATCACGGTCGAGGGTGCTGAGAATGGCTAAGCTGAGCAAGCGTCAGCAGGCGATGCGGGAGAAGGTGGATCGCGCGCGGGAGTTTTCGGCGCAGGAAGCCTTCTCGCTGCTGAGGGATCTCTCAACAGTTAGATTCACTGAGTCGGTTGATGTTTCCGTTAATTTGGGCGTCGATCCCCGTAAATCCGACCAAGTCGTGCGTGGCTCCACGGTGCTGCCTAATGGCACGGGCAAAACAGTGCGAGTGGCTGTATTCGCGCAGGGAGCAAGCGCAGAATCGGCCAAGGAGGCAGGTGCCGATGTGGTCGGTATGGAGGATTTGGCCGAGCGCATCCAGGGCGGTGAGCTCGACTTTGGGGTGGTGATCGCTGCCCCGGATGCCATGGGTGTTGTTGGACGTTTGGGTCGAATCCTAGGGCCCCGTGGGCTGATGCCCAACCCCCGAGTGGGCACCGTCACCGCGGATTTGGCCA
>JAKDMK010000123.1 GCA_030452365.1 Nitrococcus sp. | reverse complement strand
ATCGGCAGAGAAAGCATCAGGACGATCAGCGCGATGACGGGGATGAGGCGCATGGGAAATCTCCTTGTCGTGAAGTCAATGTCGTCAGACGTTTCGGACCACCCCCGTTGAATAGCAGCTTTCCTGGGCTAGGGCGCCATCGAGACGACCGATGCGCCGAACCGTGACGTCGCCCGCGTGCGACAGCCAGGGGCGCAGCGAGAACGGATGCGGCGGCGAACAGGATGGCAAAGACACCGAGTGCCCTGAATCCGTGCGTGGGACGCGGCGACGATGCGGGCATGATAGAACTCCTCCGATAGGCACGCCGGCACGGCTTCGGTCCAGCGATCGACCTATTGCGTTGGCTTTCAAGTCGTTGCTACCTACTCATTCGAGGCTACCTGTTGCAGCCCGTCTTGTGGACGCGTTCGCTCCTTTGTGTCTCCGAATCTCTCCTCGGGCCTAGCGGAATTCCGGCTCGAAGGGCTGGTGATCGGACTGGCAGACCGTGCCCGGCGGCGGAGTGACCAGGTTGACCAGGTAGTCGACCATCGCCCGCTCGACGCAGGCACTTGGGTCCTGGAAATAAAGGTGGCCGTAGCCCTCGTGCGTGAGCAGGACCGCGTTGCCCAGGTACTGCTCGGCGTGTACGGCGTTTGCATAGCCCGTGTTGGGGTCGTGCGTCTGGTTGATGAGGAGGATCGGGTTCGCGGTCACAGCGTTCCAGGGGCCCCGGTAGGCGTCTTGACCGCGCACGGGCCAGGAGGCACATGGAGCCCACAGCCACCAGCCCAGGATGCGGCCCTGGAGTCGGCTGATCCGCTCGAGCCGTCCGATCACCCGCGGCCATGCGTGCGAGCTCTGTTGCGCACCCGCGTCCGCGCACGAGATCGCTGCGCTCACGAGCGCACCTGCCCAGCCTGCGGGCGAAGTGAAGCCGCCAGCACCGCTCTCTAGCCCTGAGCCATCGCCCGCCAGCGCGGCGGCGAGATCCGCCGCGTTGACCGGCCACGTGCTGGGATCTCTCATTGGCTGAAATTGTGACAACAGCAGACCCCCGTAACTCAACGACTGGCGCGACAAGAGCGGCGGCTTCGCCCCCGGAGCCGGGATCGGCTCGCGCTGCACCTGCGTGAACAGCCGCGCGACCCGCCCGGCCGCGGTCTGGCTGCCGCCAGCGAGCGCGCATCGCTCCGGCCCCGCGCTATCGCACAGCGCGAGGAACTGGTCGAAGACCTCGCCGGAGGGGCGCACGCCCGAGGCTATCCTCGCCTCGGCGCTCTTCGAGTATTCGATCGCATCGACAAGCCCGTTGAGCAGCATCGCCCGCACCCGGTCGGGAAACATGTTGGCGTACGTCTGGCCAAGATAGGTACCGTAGGAGAGGCCGACGTAGGTCAGCTTCTCCTCGCCCAGCAGGACACGCAGGTGGTCGAGATCACGGGCCGTGTCGGCGGTCGAGATGTGTGGCAAGAGCCAGCCGCTGACGTCGCCGCAGCGCCGCGCCAGATCCGCGGTCTTCGCCCGGAAACGCTGCGAGGCCGCGCGGCTGAGCGGGATCGAGGCGCCCGCCCAGAAACGGTCTTCGGCCCGCTGGCTGCGGAAACACAGAACCCGGGTGCTCGCGTTGGTACCGCGAGGATCCCAGCTGACGACGTCAAAATGACCGCCGCCGATCGCGTCGACGCCCTCGGGATCGCCCTTCAGCAGGCCGAGTCCCGTATCCCCGGGCCCGCCCGGGTTGATGAACAGCGTCCCGATCCGCTCCTGCGGCTTGCTCGCGAGATGGCGGATCACCGCGAGGCTGATTGTGCGCCCGTTCGGGTTATCCCAATCCAGCGGCACCTGGATGCGGGCGCACTGCAAATCCTCACCGGGAGGATCGCACTCACCCCACGCGATCGGCGCGCCAACTGGGCTTCCTGGCAACGGCAACCCAGGCCCGGCAGCAACCCCGGCTGACGGCGCAATCGCACAGGCCACGACAATCGCCACAGCCGCCAGCACCGCGCGGCAGCGAATTGCCCGGAAAATATGAGTCAGATCAGCCTGTTTCATGGTTTGTCTCCGCGGGAATAACAAAGGAAAAGTGCCGGATGCTGCCGTAGAGCGCAGAGGCGGCCTGAATCCGGCGCGACTCCGGCGGGATCACCAGTTGGTCGCCCTCCGAGGCCTCGAGATCCACGGTGCCGGCCAGCGTGCAGCGATCAACGACGCGCGAGCACGAAAACCGTGGTTATCACGATGGCGATGCGCATCATCGAGACCTCGTTCGGAGCGATCCCTGTCGCTCTTCCCGTCGCACAGCAACGGGCGTCCGTGCTCGATTTAGCCGTGCCAGAGCGTCTCGTCGATTAGCGAGCCCTGACCGTACAGGCGCCGCAGCGGCGTGACGCTTGCGCGCTTGATGGCGTTGGAGAGTATCTCGTAGTAGGAGCGCATCTCCGACGAATCGGTGCGCTCCCCGACCGGCGGGGGGATGATCTGGTGCTGAGCACCCGCGCTCAGAGTGCCCATCACGCCGTCGACGTCGTCGGTCGCCTCGAAGCCGAAGTGTTGGGCGACCAGATCGTCCATTTGCTCAGGAGTCATGCTCATTGCGCCGCTCCCTTTTGTCGCGTTATGTGATTTATTTCACGACAAGTAGTGTATTAATTGCACCATGGCGAGCATGCGTCAAGAGGAGCCTCGCGCCAACCAGAAGGCGCGCACGCGGGTAGCGATCGTCGAGGCCACGACGCGGCTGCAACGGCGAGGATCGACGCCCACGATCGCGGAGGCTAATGCGCGGCAGAGCCAAGACAGCAGATGTAAACGTAACTACTCACCCCCTTCTGCGCAGGATGACGAGGGATGAGTAATTACGTGTAAACCAAAATTTACAGGAACTAGCGCTCGCTGGGTCTCAGGCGGGCGGTGGTGGCGTGTGCCCGCCTACTGCCCGTGGATGCCGGAGTCGAGCTGTGCATACAGTTTCGCCAATCTGTCCCGCGTCTTCCGTCGGGCTAGGCTGGCGCCGCGAGCCCAGTATTCGACATCGCGCTTGGTCAGGCCGCGCTTGAGAAGGTCGGCAGACTGCTTACCGGCCTGGATATCCTTGACCCAACGGGTGGTGTGGCTCAACTCGTGATTTAGACGTGCCAACTCATCGGCAAGCGCACCCAGTAGCCGCTGCTCTGCGTTCATTGCGTTCTCCTTAGCGCAGATGCTCTTCGATGCTTTGCATAGATGCAAAATTTAATCCGCGACTAAATATCATTTGACTAAGCAAATAGATAACAGCGAAGAGCGCGAGAAATCGCTCAAATACGGTATGTTAATGTAAAGAAGTTCGACAGCATCGTACGCCGCGCCTCGGCATTAGGAGAGCTACCGACCGAATTACGGTGACACGTTACAAGGGTCTGTTGACATTCACCCACGACGCCGTGGGTGAATGGCAACAGGCCCTAGTTACATCAATAGTTGTTTGCCGGTCATGCCTCGTGGTTTCCCCGGACGCCCCTGCCGAGCGTGGCGCGAACGTCGGTGCAGTTGTTTTCCCAACCACGCCGGTCGTACATCGCCGATGAGTGGCCGACTCACCAGCCTGGCCTTGACCGAGTGCGTGGCCAGTTAACGAACCACCCTGGCGGCGGTGGCCCGCAGTATAACGATAACTGTCTGCCCCGAATTCTCGGATCAGAATGGCACAGAAGGCTTTTGCTGAAGCCCGATCAGCGGACGTGCTCGCCCGAGTGCGGCGCGCGCATCGCACCAGCCCTCGGAAGCGTTACGGCCGGGGCGGCCGCGGTACCAGTTGAGTATCGCTTTGCACCCTGCATAGAGTCGGAAGAACGCGGCTATCCTGCGATAGTCCTGACGGCTTGGCGGTGACGTGGCGCAGATCAGCTTGTCGTCGTAGAGCCCCCGGTCGGTAAGGCCTATGGCCGCGAACGCTCGCAGCGTCACAGACGTTCCGCGCGGCAGGCGCGGGCCGAGGACCACGGCATCCAGTAAATCGCCTTCGAGGCCGAGGTACTGCGGAACCGAGCCATAATTGAATGGGCACGGCAGCGGCGAGACGAAATCCACCCGGCCCGTGCTGCCCACCTTGAGAAAGCTCCAGCGCGGAATCTCGATCAGCACCTCCACCACCGGTATGCTCGCCGGTGATCCAACGCCGGCAGGCACCCATGCGGCTCGGGCGTTCAGCAATGAGCGCCGTTTCATCATCGTTTCCCCTGCTAAGTTTTCCTCTACTTTCCTGTTTAGCACTGCCAGTCGCTCATCGAGTGAGTCTACTCACAGTTCCAATCGCCGTCGTAGCGGCGAATAAGGCGGGTGTGGCGGATGCGACGTGCGGTTTGCTGATTGCCGAGGGACCTTATAGGTCGGGGCTCAATGGCCTACGATGTTGGTTTTGCAGTAAACTGAACTGTCTGCGGATTGCGTCCCGCTGAGGTAGAGACTCATGGCCGATGACAACTTGGTGCTGGAGCACCTGAGACCTATCCGGATGCGGGTAGATCAGATGAGCGAGGATATCACCGAAATCAAGCACCGCTTAGCTTCCGTAGAACGCGGACAGGCCAAGGGTCTGCGAGAGTACGCAGATCTCTACGGTGATCAGGCGCGACAGCAGTCTTCCATTGACCGCTTGGTGGAACGCATCCAGCGCATCGAGCGGCGTCTGGAGATCACGGACGACTGAGCCGGAAGCTGCATCTGACGCACGACGACGAAGCGCGCGTTCTTGCCGTCAGCTCCAGCACGCTGCGGCGCCGCCGGCAGGGGGGCGGCTTGGGCCGGCTGCATCCGACCGCCTAGTCCGGATCGCCCGACTTTATTCGTTGGCCGAGGACGTGTTGGAGAGTGAAGAGGCCGCGAGCGCGTGGCTGCGTGAGCCGGTGCCGATGCTGGACGGCGAGATACCACTCGACCTGCTGGCAACGGATTGGGGGGCGGAGCGGGTCCGGGAAGTCCTCATGCGCATCGAGCACGGCCTGTTCGCCGGATGACGCTTACGCTCTGGCGCCTAGGCAAGGCGAAATATGAGCAGGCCGCGTACGGGGCAATAAAAAGAAATTCAACGCCCGCCGCGGCATCGCGCCCGAGAAGACGAAAGTCCCCATCTACCGCGATGGTTCAGCGGGCAGGGAGGTCCGTGTCGTGGGCAAGGGTTATTATCAGATCATCCGTTATTCGTTAATAGAAATGGCCGCACTCTTCACGAGTGAGAATACCGACCATGCAACGCGGCCCCGCTGTGCACTTTGAGGTCACCAGCACCACGGATGATGCTGTGCACGCCTTCCGCGTGTGCCGTTGCTCGGCCTCACCGGCGCACGCCAGCGCCTGCTGGAGCAGGCGCTGCTCGCCTGCGGTCGGCTCGACAGGATTACCGCTCTGCTGCCCGACCCAGAACTTTTTCTCTACGATTGGACGTGGGTGAATTCCGAGGATTCGCGCTGACGGATCAACTGCCAGCGCACTGGAGGGACAAACCTTGTTCCAGGATGCCTATCGGATGCTGGGCATCCGCAAGGCAGCTACATTTCATGAGGCTGCCCGCGACCTCCGGGTAAGCACATGAGCTATCTGCTTTTCATCACCCACGAAGTTGCTGCCAACTCGATCAAGCGCATCAAGATTCCGAACGTGTGCCTTGGCTTGGCAATTCGTTTCATGACGCCTTACGAAATGTTGCGCGTCGAGAGAGCTAGGTTTGTACTCGAGGCATGAACACGAACCACAAGACAACGCCCTCCGCGGATTGCCAGCGCATGCTGGAAAGCTTGCGCCAAGCCGTTGCCAAGACCCTGGAGCGGAAGCGCCGGCTTGGCCAGTACGCCGTGATCTGGCAGCACGGCAAGCCAGCCATGATCCACGCCGAGGCACCCCGCTTGGCGGAAGACGCTGTTTCGTATACCCGGCGCGATTAATGCCGTCGCACCCACGGCCACCCCACGAGTAAAGGATGCTGAAGTGAAGGCAACCTCCGAGGCCGCATTTGAAACCGCCATCGAGGCGGTGCTGCTGGCCAATGGCTATGCGCGGGTCGAGGCACAAGGCTTTGACCGCGAACGGGCGGTCCTTCCCGCTGAGGCGCTGGCGTTTATCCGCGCCACCCGGCCCAAGGTGTGAGAAAACTGGAAGCGCTGCACGGCGGCGAGACCGAGGAACACCTTTCGCTGTCGCGCTTGATCGACATCATCAACGAGCGTTTCGGCGGCGAACTGAACGAGGCGGACCAACTGTTCTTCGATCAGATTGCGGAAGCGGCCAGCCAGAACGAGTCGCTACAGAAAGCCGCGGAAGTAAACTCGCTGGACAAGTTCCAACTGGTATTCCGACAGGTGCTGGAGTCGCTGTTCATCGAGCGCATGGAACTGAACGAAGAGCTGTTCACCGACTACATGGGTAAGCCGGATATGCAGGAGCTCGTTTCCAAGTGGCTCGGTAGCCAGGTCTACGAGCGCTTGGAACGAGCAAGAAGCGTCCCGAGGAGCAAGGGCTGATTGTTTGCCTTCTTTGGCCGCTGTCCGGTAAAAGGGCCCGGATGCGCAGAAACCATACGGCAGCGAGCGAGCAAACCATGGCGACGCAATGCGACTTCGACTTCATCCATGCGGCCGATATTCATCTGGACAGCCCAATGCGTGGCCTTGCCCGCTACGACGGCGCGCCGGTCGAGCGCTTGGCGAACTGTGCGCGGGAGGCCTTCACCAACCTCGTCGATTGCGCGATCGGCGAGCAGGTGCGTTTTGTCGTGATCGCGGGCGATCTCTACGACGGCGACTGGCGCGACTTCAACACCGGGCTGTTCTTCGTCCAGGAGA
>JAKDMK010000122.1 GCA_030452365.1 Nitrococcus sp. | reverse complement strand
GCCTGGAATCCCAACTGCCGCTGGCCACTGTGGTCGCCAAGACCCCGGCAGATGTGCTCAAAGGGCAGGGCGCGGAAGCCTATGCGGCGCTTGGGTACCTGCGCACCGAGCCCAGCGCGCTGTTTGACAAGAACCGGTTCATCGAGATCAGTGCCAGCCAGCTCGCGCAGGCGCAGCAGGCTTATCAGGCCGGCGACCAGGCGGCGGCAAAGGCCGCGGCGCTGTCTGCTTATCTGGATGGCTTTGAAATGATCGAGCGGCAGCTGGCGGCCGTGAATGAGAAACTGATGCGCGAAACGGAACGCCGCTTCATGGCCGTGCGTGAAGCCATCGACCGCAACCTCAGCAAGGCAGAAGTCAGCGATCGCATTGCCGCCGCCCAGGCTCAGCTCGATCGGACCAGCGCCGCCTTAAATACGGATGGTCTGGGGCCGGTGGCCACCTTCTCGGCCAGCTTCTTTATCCTGTTCCGCGAGGGCCTGGAAGCGCTGCTGATCGTAACTGTTCTAATCACATTCACCCGCAAAGCCAACGCCACCACGGCCACCCGGTATATCCACTTTGGCTGGCTTGCGGCGCTGGCGGCTGGCGTGGCCACATGGTATGCGGCGTCCAGCCTGATCAGCTTTAGCGGTGCCACGCGGGAGCTCACCGAAGGGCTGGCGGGCATTCTGGCGGCGGTGATCCTATTCTACGTGGGCTTTTGGATGCACCACCACAGCCAGAGCCAGAAATGGCTGGGCTACATCAAAAGCCAGGTCAATAACGCCCTCGATCAGGGCACCGTCTGGGCGCTTGCCTTCGTGGCCTTTATCTCCGTGTACCGGGAAATCTTTGAAACCATTCTGTTCTACCAGGCCCTATGGGCCCAGGTAACCGCGGCCACCTATCTGCTCTACGGCATCGGTGCCGCCGTCGCGGCCCTGGCGATCGTTTGCGTGCTGTTCTTCCGTATCGGTATGAAGCTCCCACTGAGCCTATTCTTTCGGGCCACCAGTATCGTCCTGCTGATACTCTCGGTAATCCTGCTCGGCAAGGGCATCGCCGCCTTGCAGGAAGCGGGTACCATCGACGCCTTGTATCTAGAGCTGCCCACCATCGATTGGCTGGGTATCTACCCCACCGTTCAGGGCATCGCAGCCCAAGTCGCGGCTATAGTCTTGGCTTTGCTGCTGTGGTGGAAGGGAAACAGCAAAGTGAGACCTGCCCAGCAGCCCCGCCACACGTAACTGAGCGCGATTGCTCATGGCGGCCATCTATTGGTGAACCGCCTTGTGCGGAGCCGCATGCAGGGTCTATGACCAAGCGCCTCGAAGTCGTCTACCGGCTTACCCTGGCACGGGGCGAGTCCGCGCAATCCAAGGCCCACGACATCGCGCTGGAGCAGACGGCGGAGCTGCCGCGAGAGCTCGTATCCGATTCTGTCATGCAGCGCATGGTCGGCTGTGTCGAGTCAGTTACGCCGGCGGGTCGATTCCGATACATTGCGCGGATCTCCTACCCCGTCGAGAGCGTCGGTCCGGACTTCACGCAATGCCTGAACGTCCTATTCGGCAACATCTCGCTCAAACGCGGCATTCGCATCGTGGATATCCACTGGCCGAATCGATTGCTGGAAACCTTCGGCGGGCCAGGCTACGGCATCACCGGAGTGCGCCGGCTCACGGGTATCGAGAATCGTCCGCTGCTCGCGACCGCGCTCAAGCCGATGGGTCTGCGCTCGGAACAGTTGGCGCGCCTGTGCCGGGATTTCGCCTTGGGGGGCCTCGATATCGTCAAAGATGACCATGGCCTTGCCGATCAGGCAAGCGCCCCGTTCAGGGAGCGCGTCGCATACTGCCAGGCCGCGATCAGCGCCGCCAATCGCGAGACGGGTGGCCACACCCTGTACTTCCCCAACGTAACCGCCGCGCCATGGGAGCTCGCCGAGCGTACACGTCATGCCAAGCAGGCCGGTTGCCTGGGCGTGCTGGTCAATCCCTGGCTGACCGGTTTGGACTCAATGCGCTGGATCCGTGATCGTTTTAGTATGATTGTTATGGCCCACCCGGCGCTCACCGGCGCCTATCTACATCCCAGCCACGGGATCGCCGGCGAGCTTTTGCTAGGCGATCTTTTCAGGATTGCCGGCGCCGATGCCGTGATTTATCCAAACGTGGGCGGTCGATTTGGCTTCAGCCGCGCATTGTGTGAGAAGATCAATCAGCGCCTGCGGCAGCCGCTGGGCGAGCTGGCGGCGAGCTTCCCGACACCGGGCGGGGGCATGAGCGCCGATCGCGCCGCTGATTGGGCCAAGCGCTACGGGCCGGACACTATTTTTCTGATCGGGGGGAGTCTCTATGGACAAGGCGATCTCATCGCCGCCTCCCGGCGGCTGAAACAGGCAATCAACGGCTGAGCTGACTGCGATGGACAGATCCAAGGTTGTTCGGGCCCTAGGCTACCGCTGGGAAGGCGTGCCGCTGCGGGAGTACAAGGCCGAGGGCAGTCATTTTCACGCCATTAGCCGACAATCCCTCATTGGCGAGCGCGAGGACGAGCAGGGGGCCAACTTCCTCACGCGTTACTTCGAGCTGCAGCCGGGGGGCTACTCGACCCTTGAGCACCATCAACATCCACATACGGTCGTGGTGCTGCGCGGCACCGGCGAGGTCATATTGGGCGATCGGGTGGAGGCCATCGGCCTGCATGACTGTATCTATATCGCCCCTGACACTTTCCATCAATTCCATGCCGTTGGCGGCGAGCCACTCGGCTTTCTCTGCACAGTCGATCGCATTCGCGACCGACCGGCGCTACCTTCGCAGGAAGAGCTCAAGCAGTTGAGCTGCCATGATGGAATCCGCCGACGCATGCGTATCTAATCAAACGGACTCGGCGTCGGTTCAGCTGTCCAAGTGCCCTTGGAATTTGCCCTGATAGAAATCCGGCTCATTGCCCGGCTTCCATTTGATATTACAACCGATGCTGGGATACTGCGTTTGCGCTATCTCGGCGCCGCTCAACAACGCATCCACGGCGTGGCGCAGATCTTCGCCCGTGACCGGATCTGATTTGCCCGGGCTGCTGGAATCGAATCTTCCGCGGTAAACCAGCCGGCGTTGCTGATCGAAGAGGAAGAAATCGGGCGTGCAGGCGGCACGATACGTTGTGGCAACGTCCTGCGTATAGTCATAGAGATACGGGAATGGATAGCCTGCCTGCTCTTTTTCCTCTTTCATGCGCTCCGGACTGTCATCCGGATACTTCTCGACGTCATTCGAGCTGATCGCAACCATCGCCACTCCCTTCGCCTGGTATTCACGGGCGAAGTCCGCCAAACCGCGCTGGATGTGCTTAACAAAGGGGCAATGATTGCACAGGAACATGACCAGAAAGGCCTTGGTGCTTTCGAAATCCGCGAGCGTGACGACGTTCTCGTCGGTGTCGTAGAGCATAAAATCGGGGGCTTGCGTGCCCAGCGACAGCATGGTGGATTCGGTCCTCGCCACGATGTCACCTCCAATTGTCTATAGCGCGTCTATTGATTCTGTTCAGCGAACCAAACTCATAAACCCTAACCATAGCATAGCCGAGGCAGTCACGGTCCGCCTTGCCGATAACTCGATGCTTGCAATGAAATCAAGGGGCCCGCGCTGCAGGCGCCAAGCTCTACAGAATCAGCCATCCCGCCATGCCTGTATATGATCTATCATGTCGGATTCCCCTGCGCCGCATCGTCATCCCGGATTTCGGCGGAATGACGAAATTTGAGGGTTGTTCGAGGTTCTCAGGGTGTGGCTTATCCGGATCTGATAAGGAGATCGCTTGCGATGTGGTTCAAAAACCTATGCGTCTATGAGCTCACCGAAGGCTTTGCGCCCGCCGCCGAGGGGCTGGAGCAAAAGCTTGCTCAGTTCGCTTTTCAGCCCATTGGCCGCTCCGAGCTCGCTGTCCAGGGATGGGTGCCGCCGCTTGGCCGACAAGCCCGGCAGCTGGTGCATGCCGCCAACGGCGCGCTGTTGGTCTGCCTACAGGAAGAATCACGCATCTTGCCGCCAGCCGTCATCCGCGACGCGCTGGAAGAGCGCGTGGCCGAGCGTGAGGAGCGGGAATCGCGCACGCTCGGCCGGCGCGAAAAAAACCGCATGAAAGAAGAGATCACCTTGGAGCTTCTGCCGCGCGCGTTTACGTGCACCAAGCGGACCTTGGGCTACATTGATCCGCACCATGGCTGGCTCGTAATCGATGCCGGCAGTTGGCGCCAGGCCGAAGAGCTGACCGAGCACCTGCGCGCCGCTCTCGGCACCCTGCCCCTCCGACCGCTGCAGGCCAAGGTGAATCCTCAGAGCGTGATGACCTCGTGGCTTGCGCACGACCGAACCCCAACAGATATCGAGCTCGGTGAGGAGACCGTGCTCGAGGATGCAGATAAGACCGGGGCCGAGATCCGCGCCAAGCGCCAGAATCTCAATGCCGGCGAGATCAAGGGCCATATCAAGGCTGGTAAGCGACCCCGCCAGCTGGCGGCCATCTGGAATGAGCGCCTCTCCTGCATTCTGGATGCCGATCTCTCGGTGAAACGGCTCAAATTTCTCGACATCGTCCAGGAAGATGCTGGCGAGCGCGATCCAGAAAACGCCGTGGAGCGCTTCGATGCGGACTTCGCCATCATGACCTTGGAACTCGGACAATTCATACCGCGACTGCTCGAGCTGTTTGGGGAGGAGGGGCAGGAACGGCGCGCCAAAGGGCAGTTGGGCTGACCTTGGCGCTGCGGCCCGGATGGTGCTCCGTGCGCGACTGCTCAGCCCAGCAGATCGCGGCTAACGCCCAGGCCGGCGCGAGCGGCCTGCTGTAACACACGCTTCCATTGCCGTTGCGAAATGGATTGGCTGATGCGTAGCGCCCGCCCCCGACGGGCACGCTCGAAGCGCTGCATCAGCAGCGCCCAGAGCAGCTCGATATTGTAGACGGCCGCCGGCGGATCGAGCCGCACGGGCACCACCGTCTCGATCGGCACCTGCAGATCGGCGGCGATGACCTCCATAGCCTCACGCATAGCGATTTCCTTGGAACGAGCCGGCTCGTTGACGTCGTAGGGCGGTGTCCACTCCCGTGCCGGCGATAGCCGGTCGACGTGGCTTGCCACCACCAGCAAGGGCGGCTGGATGCGCCGAAGGTCGGCCGCAAAACGGGCGCTCACGGCCGCGAGCGCGGTGCGGTCCAACGCGCGGTCGGCACGATGCGCCGCCACCACCCACAGCAGGCAGTCACCATCGCAGGCGCAATCCACGACTCGATCCATGGTTTCCGCGCCATCCAGACCCGGGGTATCGATGATCAGCGCCTCGGCTACCCCATCGCGGCGCAGCTCGTAGCCGCTGCAGGCGGTGGTCAGCGGCAGCACATCGACCCCAGCGGCCATCTCGCCGAGCAGCGCGTTCACAAGACTCGACTTGCCGGCCTTGGTCTGGCCGCCCACCACCAGCCGCAGTGGACCCGGCAGCTCGGCCGCCTTCACACCCGGACCGAGCGGCTCGCGCTCGGCCACTTCGTGCAGCTCCTCGGCATCTACACGCAGCCGCCCCGAGTACAGCTCGATGGCCGCACGCCCGACCTCCTCTACCCAGATTTGGGCACCCTTGCGGCGCAGGTAATCCCCGGCATCACCCAAAGCAGCCGAGAACAGGTGTTCACGCGCCTCCGCGAGCAGCGCCAAGCCCGGGTTCATTAGCCGCGCCAAGCGGTAGGCGAGTATGGCACTGCGATACACCTGGGCGCCCCGTTGCACAGTCGGCTTGAGCTCCCACAGCCGCAGCAGCTGGCCGGCGCGGATCATGTGCGATCCCGGCACATGATTCAACAGCACCTGGCGCAGCCTTGCGCTGACACGCTCGGTGAGCAGCAAAGCTTCCGGTACGGTAAAGCGCCAGATAGGGTGGCGATCCTCCGGGTGATAATGCTGCGCTACTTGCTCGATCACACGGCGGGCGGTCGCCAGCAGCAACCGATGATCGGCAACGATGTTCTTGTCCACCCGGGCCGCCAGCGCCTGCACCGTATCCCACGCGGCCAGATCGCGCGGTAACCAGTCCGCATCCGGTACCGCCAGCGCTTCATCGAGCTCTTGTACTTGCCAAGACGCCTGCGCGCGTTTGGCCTGGCGCCGCAGCCAACGGGCGTAGCCGTAGCCGCCCAACCCCAGCAACCCGGCCGTACCCAGCCATGCCAAGGTCCAACCCTGCTCCCACAGCCACAAAGCGCCGAATGGAATCAGCGCCAGAAAAGGCAATACAACGGCGCCCAGCGCCAGTAACACCGCCCACCAACGACGCCATAATGGCAGGCGCTGGCTCATGGCGCCGCATCCTGGTTCAACTTTGAGCGAGGGTCGATGTCGCCGCGGCGATGGAATTTGGCATAGGCCTGCTTTAGTGAGCCTCGGTACATGCTGGCGACGCCGGCCGGGTCGCGCCGGCCCAGGCGGACCTGCTCCAGGTAATAGCAGGCCGCCCGGCCCAACGCGTAGGTAACAGCCGCACTGGTTGCACCGGCAGCCGCGGCCCCAGCGATCTGGCCATACACCGGAATCAGCTTCATGAGCTGCCGGGCGGTAAAGCTTACACCGATGCCAAGCGCCGTGCCCGTGCCGAGCGACGCCACGAATTCCTTCAGCGTGCGCCGATTCCACTCGACGCCGTAGAGCGCCGCAATGCTGTGCAGCATCTTGCCCTGCAGGGTGGGCACGGTGACAAAACCCATTACGGGCACCAGATCACTCATTCCAGCGGCGGTGGCATAACCAAGTAGGTGCGGATGTACCCGCGC
>JAKDMK010000532.1 GCA_030452365.1 Nitrococcus sp. | reverse complement strand
GCGGCGCTGCCTACCGATAGTATAGGCGGCAGGATTCAACTCGCACGCGGCGCGGCCTCACTGCCGATGGTCTGAATAGTGCGGCGGTGCGTGGGAACGGTTTGAGAAAGGTTTGAGAAGGTCGATGGCTCAGCACGCCTGTGAATCGGGCGGCGCGCCACTTGTTGGTTGCGCGGCCTCGCCTCGGGCCAGAACGCGGATGGAGGGTTCATCGGCTAGATCCGCGAGCGTGATTCCGTTCAGGAAGTCATAGATCTGCGCGCTGAGCTCGCTCCAAAGATCGTGCGTGAGGCAGCGCTCGCCACTGGCTTTGCGTTCCAACCCGCCATTGGCCGCATCGATGTTTTCGTCCACTGCCACGATGATATCCGCCACGGTGATTTCCCGCGCCGCTCTCGCCAGGCGGTAGCCACCACCAGGTCCCCGAACGCCTGTCACCAGATGATCGCGGCGCAGCCGGGCGAAGAGCTGTTCCAGATAGGACAGGGAAATTCCTTGATCTTGCGATATGTCTGCCAAAGTCACTGGAGCGTGATCCTGATGCAGTGCCAGATCCAGCATCGCGGTCACGGCATAATGGCCTTTCGTAGAGAGTTTCATACCGGCTACCGGGGTAAGTCTAAAGTCCGGCGTGCTCAGCGAGTCAGGCGAGCGGCCCAGCGACGCGCCTCTGGCCGCAGCGCGGGCCGTACTGTCCAGTCGACTGCAAAGGCGTGTCCCTCACCCAGGCAGTAGCGCAGCCAGCGGTTGAGAAACCGGTTGACCTCCCAGCGCCACGCTAAGGTGCCCACCGGCGGGGGCTTACAGAATGACCAGTAGCGAAAGCCCCGCAACCAGGATTCGGGCAATACCTCGGCCACTCGAGCATCGTGATAAACACGGAGCATGAGATTGGGAATGACCTCCGGCTCGTCGCTGCGCGTGAAGTAGTGCGTAAGCCGCAGGCTGGTCGTGTAGGCCTGACGATCCAAGACTTCCATATGGAGGTCCACCGCCCCGTCCACCCGTGAGGTGCCGATATTACGCGAGCGATCAAGATCAGGAACCAAGCGGCGCATGTAGATGTAGTTGTTCTCGTACATCTCCATCAGCGCCGCAAAGCCGCGGGTTCCACTTGTCTCTAACGCGCTTATGCGAGCATCTAGTATCATGGCCGGATCATACCACAGCCCCGCCCCAGCAAAGGGATATGCGAGTAGCCAGTACTAGGGCTTGCTGACATTTACCACGACGTTGCGGGGGCATTGTGAACGTCAACAGACCCTACAGCCGTCGGCGCAGCTTTCGCTCGTGAACGATCGTGCTCGCGATCTCTTCGATCGACATAACGGTGGTATCGCTCATGGGCATTTTTGCCTTCTCCATTAGCCCCTTTGCCCGGGCCACCTCGTACTGACACTGTCTTAGGGAGGCATAAACTGTGTTGCGACGCCGCTCGGAGCGGATTCGGGCCAGCCGCTCCGGTTGAATGGTTAACCCATAGAGCTTGCGTCGATGCGGGAGCAACGGCTCGCGTAGGCGTCCGCCCAGCAGATCCTCCTCTGTGAGCGGATAATTCGCGGCATAGACACCATACTGCAGCGCCAGGTAGATACAGGTCGGAGTCTTGCCGCAGCGCGACACACCAATGAGTATGATGTCGGCCTGATCGTACTGATGGGTATTGCCGCCGTCATCATGGCACAGGGCATAGTTCATGGCATCGATGCGCACATCGTACGATTTGCTGTCGATCATGCCGTGGGAGCGGCCGATGGTATGGCTGGAGTGCAACTTGAGCTCCGCTTCCAGCGGTCCGACGAACGTTTCGAAAAGATCGAAGACCAGTGCGTCGGCGCTGTGCACTACGGCGCGAATCTCGTCATCGATGATGGAGCTAAAGACCATCGAGCGCGCCTTATTCACTCGGTTGGCTTCATTGATTCGCTGGACTGCGTCGCGGGCGCGGGCGATGCTATGGGTAAACGGCAGCGTGTGCTGCTCCAGCCCGAGATCGAATTGGGTCAAAAGGCTACGCCCCAACATCTCGGCCGTAATACCGGTGCGATCGGAGATGAAAAAGACAGATCGTTTTCCTGTCATACAAGCGCATTCCACTCGGCGGAGACTGGGAGACGGACTGCGAGGAAAGCCAGTTGCATCGTAGCAGACTCGGAAGGCGCGAAGCGCTCACGACGCAGGCACTGACGCAGGTGATTTAAGG
>JAKDMK010000531.1 GCA_030452365.1 Nitrococcus sp. | reverse complement strand
CTTCATATATTGATCGCATCATTTCGGCCAACATCTGAGGAAATTCAATGACGGATATGAAGAAGGTCGCGCTTGTGACCGGTGCCAATAAAGGCATCGGTTTGGAGATTGCCCGGCAATTGGCTGAGGCCGGAATGTCGGTGCTAATGGGCGCGCGAAACCCGCAGCGCGGTCAGGATGCGGCCAACGATCTGGAAATGGCGCTGTGGAGCCAATCGGAATCGACCTAAATGACGCGGCGACCATTGCTTCTGCCGCCGAAAAGATTACCGCCAAATATGGTACCGGCCAATGCTGGGCGATCTGCTGGCTGACAGCCCCAATCTCGTTGTCGCCGCTGCATTCTACCTCGTCTATCTCGTCGGCCTGGTGATCCTCGCTATCCTGCCAGCGGCAATGCCGGCTCCTGGCTGCTGGCAATCGGTCTCGGCGCTCTCCTGGGTTTGGTCGCCTATGGCACGTATGATTTCACCAATCTGTCGACCATTCGGAACTGGCCGCTACTGGTCAGCGTCATAGACCTCATGTGGGGCACACTCCTCAGTGCGGCAGCCGCTGTTGCCGGATACGCCGCGGTTCGGAGTTTCGGCACGGCTTGAGCCGAAGGGGTAAGCGAAAGAACCCAGTCAAAGGAGACAGGAATGAACACTGCCTCTCTCACACGCTTCAACTCTCCAAAGTCCTGGCTGGTTACAGCGGCTTTTGTCGCAGTCGTGGTCGCGGTCGGAGCGGCAATCGGCACCCAGGCCGCGCCGGGTGCCTGGTACGAGAACCTCGACAAACCGCCGTTCAATCCGCCCAACTGGCTGTTCGGTCCCGTCTGGTTCGCGCTCTATGTATTGATCGGCATTGCAGGAGCGCGCGTCTTCCTGATCGACAGGAATTCGTTCGCCATGAAGGTCTGGTGCGGCCAGATGGTCCTCAACTGGATCTGGTCGCCGATCTGGTTTGGACTGCAACTGATCTGGCCCGCATTCGCGGTGATTGTCCTGATCCTGGCCTCGATCATCGCCTTCATCGTTGCGACGTGGCGCATGGATCGGATTTCTGCCTATCTGTTCGCGCCCTACCTCGCCTGGGTCAGCTTTGCTACGCTCCTCAACTTTTCGATCGGTGTCCTGAACTGAACAATGCTCGGGAGGGACGCGTAGTGGAAGTCGATACCGAAACGCCGCTGGTCCTCGTCGTCGATGATGAGTGGCTGGTAAGACAGGAAACTGTTGAGCTTGTGTAGCAGCGGGTTTCAGCGCATTCGCGGCGAACAGCGCCGACGAGGCTATCGCACTCCTTGAAGCGAGGGCGGACATCCGCATCGTCGAGCCGATCGGCGCGCATGAAACCGGCCGCGGCGTCCGCGTTCAGTTCGTCCTTGCAACACAACTGTGGAGGACGCGTAAATACCCTGCATCAGGTGCTGACCGAAAATGGATGCCGTCGGGCTGCAGGCCAACCACCTGCCGAAGACATTTTTTCAAACCGGCCAGACGAGATCGGCCGGGCGCGAGTTCTCCCTCATGTAGCGAGCGTTCGGCATGTCGTTGTCAAGTGTTCTTCGTATTGCGGCATCGGCCCGAGGCCTTGATAGCGCCAGCGGCGGATCAGCCGATAGTTGCTTTCCGTAATAACAAATCGGTGCTCGGGCGAGACTACCGCAGCGCCGGCCCGTGCTAGAATCGAACGGTTAGCAACCTACCTTTAGATTCGGTCGCCAAGAAGAGGGGGACGCAGGTGCAACAATCGGCCGAACGACTGCCCAATACGCCGGCACTGGGCGGGAAGGGAAACAGCCTGGATCGCATCCGTGTTTTGCTGCGAGTGGCAGCCGCCACTCTCGGCTATCCTGCGGGCAGCGGTCCCATTCCCTACGTTCAAAGTGGCGTTGCCTTTGTATTGACGGGTGCCGCTTTGGAGCTCGAGCAGCGCGCACGGGCTTCTCGGTCCCCGGTGGTTGTGGCCGACGTCGAGGCCGTAGAGGCGTTGACTCGTGACAAACCAAGGTTCGTCAACGAGACACCCATCCGGTTCCTTGCGATCTTGCCCATGGGATCGGGCGATAATTCTCCCGTTCAGTTGTTGACCTTGGTGGACTCCAGGCCGAGGAGCATCGACACCGCGAACCGTCTGGCAATGATCGCGATAGAGACCTTCTATCCCGCCAACCCAGAGAATCCGGAAGCAGCGGCAGTGCGCCTGCGGCGGGACCTG
>JAKDMK010000530.1 GCA_030452365.1 Nitrococcus sp. | reverse complement strand
GCAAATTCGATACGCAGTGGCCGTGCCATGGGCGAAAGATAGCAACGTGAAATGGTTATTACTAGACTTGACCCCCTGTCTCCGCCCGAACTGTTTTTCCCGCAGGAACTACACGTCCGAAAGCTGCAGGTCTTCGACGAGGCCACGAAGGCCGGTCTGAGCAAGCTGGAGGGCCTGAAGGGCAAGGCCCTGGCCGAAGCCGCAGGCGAACTCGCCGAGCGCATCTTCGCCCCCTCGCACCCGCTCTACGCCATGTTCTTCGACCTCCAGGCCGTGGACGAGGTACGCATCATAGAGGGTGAGGAGTAGCGATGCCGATACTCTTCAACGTCTACTGCGACGAATCCTGCCACCTGCCGTTCGACCATCAGTCCGCGATGGCGCTGGGGGCGGTCTGGTGCCCCCAGAGCGAAGCGGCTCGCCTCTCCAAGACGGTGATGGAGTTGAAAGTCGCCCACGGGGCACGCGGGGAATTGAAGTGGAACAAGGTGAGCCCGGCCCATGCGACTTTCTACAAGGCGGTGATTGACTGGTTTTTCGCGGAGCGGGCTGTGCATTTCCGCGGGCTGGTAGTGGAACACAAGGAGCGGCTGGATTATTCGCGCTTCAACCAGAACGACGCCCATCTCTTCTACTACAAGATGCAGTTCTCTCTACTCAACAAGATTCTGAGCCCGGACAGCCGCTACGCGATCTACCTGGATGTGAAGGACACGCAGAGCCGCAAGCGCGTCGCCAAGCTGCGCGAGGTGCTGTGCAATAACGCGTATGACTTCACCGGCAGCCTGGTGGAGCGGGCGCAGAACATTCATTCGCACGAGTCGGCGCTGATGCAGCTCTGCGATTTCTTCACCGGCGCGCTCGGCTACCTGCATCGGGGCCTGAATACCAGCGCGACCAAGCGGGAGCTGATCGATTTGTTAGAGCTGCGCGCCGGCCGCAGCCTAATGCAGTCGTCGCCCTTGAGGGAAGACAAGTTCAATGTCTTCGTCTTCACGCCGCAAGCGGTGTAAGCATGGCCACGCCTCCAGCGCCAGCCTGGCTCCCACCCCTGTTCCCGGTGTCGCCGTGGCAGGCGACGACGTTCGATGACCTGTATGAGGTCTTCAAGCGCGATTTTATCCGCATCATGCCCCGCTACTGCGGCCACAACGTCTGGTTCTTCCCGGAGAAGGATGACGGCAAGGAGCTGATCTTCTGGCATCTCACTTCGCGCGACGACAAGGCGACTGGAAATCGCTATCCCGATCTACGGCGTGCTGAGCGCCTGCCCTGGGCGCGGCCGACGCTCGACCACACGGCCGATGCCGCTGTGGCACATTGGGACTACGAGGAGGGCGACGGCACGATCAAGACCTACGTCTGGCTCAAGGCCCACGATTACGTGCTGGTCCTGAAGCGCATGAAGGATGGCACCCGCCGCCTGATCACGGCTTTCCACGTGGACTACGAGAACAAACGCCGCGATCTGGAGCGGAAGTCGCGGAATTCCTGGGCGCCCAAATGAAGAAGGCCAACGCAGAGCGTTGGCCCAACTCCTTCAACCATGGGTTGATAAGTTGCGGACATCTTACCGCAGGCCATCCGTTCACGCCAAGCCTGAAACGGACCAATGGGGATCGCCGCGCCGACTGCTGCGGAGTTGCAGGCCGCGCTCGGATACCCGCGCGCCGCGTTCACGATGAGCCTTCGGCGCTTCTGCGAACGCAAGCATCTCAAGCTGCCGTTCACCCAAGGATTGCACGATGCGCAGGCACTGTGGTCGGCAGTCATGGCCGACCAGGTCCGGCTGTTTCCAGCCCCGCAAACGGCGATACCAGGCGGGATTGACGGCGAGCAGCACTGGCTTGTCGCGGCTGTCAGCGACGCGGACTTGGCTATGTGGATGGCGACCGCGGACCTGATTCGGATCCAGAGCGCATTCGCCCTGGGCGCCTGCTGGCGCAGGCATTCAATCCATAGCCGGCGCCGTCGGATGGATATACAATTCATGGCGTGTTTATCAGTGCGCGAGAATGACGACCATGCGTGTCTCGAAATGGGGTAATAGCCTGGCGGTGCGGCTGCCTGCGGCCGTGGTGGAGGCGCTGGAACTGAAGGAGGGCGACGACATCGAGATCACTGTCACCGGCAGGAAGCGTTTTGAGGTGATCAGGGAGGAGAGCATTGAAGAGGCATTCGCGGCCATACGTAAATTGCGCCGAAGC
>JAKDMK010000529.1 GCA_030452365.1 Nitrococcus sp. | reverse complement strand
GGTTGTTGGCTGCGGCCCGGGCTGGTGGGGGCGGTGTGCTCTGGCGTGGCGGTGGGGGGAATTGTTGCCGCGGGCGAGCCTACATGGACGTATTCACGGCGGGCCTCGCCGGAGCGCACCGCCCCGGGCGTCGGTACGGCACGCTGACACCAGCAATGCTAGGATTGGCAGCGCGAGGGCTGCGATGGATTTCGTTTTTCTGCGCGAGCTCCGAATCGAGGCTGTGATTGGCGTCTATGATTGGGAGCGGCGCATCCGCCAACCGCTGATTTTCGACCTCGATCTGGCCACCGATGTGCGACGCGTAGCGGCCAGCGCCGACCTCGCCGAGGCCGTCGATTACGCGGCCGTTGCCGAGAGCATCAGCGCGTTTGTGATTGGCGGGGAGTTCCATTTGTTGGAGAGCATCGCCGAGAGCGTTGCCGCGCACGTGCTGGAGCAATTCCCTGTGCAATGGCTGCGCCTGAGCGTCGGCAAGCTCCATGCGCTGTCGAATGCTCGCATCGCCGGTGTTACCATCGAGCGCAGCAAACCCCAAGCGTGATGACGCCTGTCTACATCAGCATCGGCAGCAACATTAATCGCGGGGCGAATATCCGCTCGGCGATTGCGGCACTGCGCAGCCGCTTTGGTAGCCTCATTGTCTCACCGGTCTATGAGAGCGAGGCGGTAGGATTCAAGGGCGCCGCGTTCTACAACGCCGCGGTCGGCTGGCAGACCGAAACCGATGCCCCAGTGTTGAATGCCGAGCTGCGGGCTATGGAGCGCATACACGGGCGTCGCCGAAGTGAGGCCAAATTCTGCTCACGCAGCCTGGACTTGGATCTGCTGATATGGGGTGACGCCGTGATACAGCGCCCTGATCTAATCCTGCCGCGCCCCGAGATACTCGAGCAAGCCTATGTCCTGCGACCGCTGGCGGATATCGCAGGCGACATGCGGCATCCGCGCGACGGTCGAACGCTGCGTGAGCTCTGGTTGCAGCTCAAGCCCAACGCTCAGCCCATACGACCCGTCGAGCTCGATCTTGGCTGAGAACATGCGCCGACCACCCCCTCGTGTGGCTCTGCCCATGCCGGACCCAAACGCCGCCGAGCACAGCGGCCGCCTAGCCGAGCGCATCCATGTAACCATTGCGCAGTCGGGCGGACGCCTTGCGTTCGATCACTACATGGCGATGGCGCTCTACGAACCCGGACTCGGGTATTACAGCGCCGGTCAGCCGCGTTTTGGTTCTCGCGGCGATTTCACCACGGCGCCGCTGATCTCCGTGCTATTCTCCCGGACCTTGGCCCATCAGGTCGCGCAGATACTGGAGGCGCTCGAAGGCGGCACAGTGCTCGAGCTTGGTGCCGGGACCGGGCGCATGGCCGCAGACCTACTCATCGAGCTGCAGCGCCTCGGCCACCTGCCCGAGCGTTACCTCATCCTGGAGGTCAGCGCCGCCTTGCGCCAGGAGCAGGCGCAAACGATCGCCAACTCCATACCTGGGCTGCACGAGCGAGTGCAATGGCTCGATCGCTTACCCGAGACGCCGTTACGCGGGGTCATTCTCGCGAACGAAGTGATCGATGCCTTGCCCGTGAAACGGTTTCAGGTGAGCCAGGATGGCTTGCAGGAGCAGATGGTGGCGGTCGGAGAAAACGCGCAGCTCACCTGGGCGCTCGCGCCCGCCGGGCCAGAGCTAAGCGCGGCGGTGGCAAGCATCGAGGCGGAGCTGGAGGTGAGGCTTCCATCTGGCTATGTCTCCGAGTGGTGTCCTCGACTCGCACCATGGGTTGCGAGCCTCGCCGAAACCGTGGCTGCCGGAGTGGCGCTATTTATCGACTACGGTTATCCAAGGAGCGAGTATTACCACCGCGAGCGCTGCATGGGAACGCTGCTCTGTCATTACCGTAACCGCGTACATGACGATCCATTGGTATTGCCCGGGCTGCAGGACATCACGGCATTCGTCGACTTCACTCTTGCCGCGCGAGCCGGCGTCGAGGCCGGCCTCAGCGTGCTTGGCTATACTACGCAGGCGCATTTCCTAATCGGCGCCGGGCTGCCGGCGCTACTGGAGGCCGAGGTCGCACGCGATCCCGAGCACGCGCTGCGCTTGACCCAACAGGCGAAGGCACTGCTCTTTCCGGAGCAGATGGGCGAGTGCTATAAAGTGTTGGCGCTGGGCCGCGGTATGCTAACAACGTTGAAGGGCTTCTCCA
>JAKDMK010000018.1 GCA_030452365.1 Nitrococcus sp. | reverse complement strand
CCGTCGCGGCGTTGTTGCAGGAATACGCCGTCGATCTCACCCCGGCGAAACTGGAGGCGGTGCTGGAGACCACGGCACGCGACGTCGAGGGCGCCCCCGCCTCGACCGGCGATGACCTCGTCACCGGCGCCGGTCTGATCGACGCGCGGGCGGCGCTGGATGAATTCCCGGCCGCCGATGCCGGCCCGGATCAGACTGTCGCGGCCGGCTCGAACGTGACCCTGGCGGCACCGGTTCCACGGACAACAAGGCCATCACGGCCTTCGCCTGGACGCAGGTCTCCGGACCACCCGTGACGATTAATAATGCCAACACGGCCAAAGCCAGCTTCACGGCCCCAACGACAGCCTCGACCCGCGCGTTCGAGCTCAGGGTCACCGATGCCAATGGCCTCTCGACTGTGGATACCACCCAGGTATCCACGGACGACGGTAGCAGCAGCGGCGGTAGCGGGGGCGGTGGCGGCGGCTGCACCATGGGTTCTGGCAATGGTCCTTTCGATCCCACGTTGCTGCTGTTGGTAGCATTAGCAGGGTTGATTATGTTCCTGAAGAAAGTGATCAATAGTCGGGTTTAATGATTTGATATAGACATTATCGTTTGACCTGCCCGTCTAAGGTCGATCCCATTGTCAAACCACTGACCCGTGTGACACGCGATCCGGACCATAAGCAAGCGATGCGTCAGGTGACGCTCGCCTTGTGCTTGAACTCGGGCCTGTCCCAGGCCTTGTTGCGCATAACCCGGTGCAGGGCGGCGACCGCGTCCCAAACATCGACGTAGCGCAGATAAAGCGGCGCAAAGCCGAAACGCAGGATATCGGGGGCGCGAAAATCACCGATTACGCCCTTGGCGATCAGCGCCTGGGTGATGGCATAGCCCTGCGGATGCCGAAACGCGACCTGGCTGCCGCGCAGCGCCGAGTCACGCGGACAGGCGCGCTCGACGCCGAAGGCGGCGCATTCCTGCTCGACCAATCGCAGACAGAGATCCCCGAGGCGCCGGGACTTCTCGCGCACCAGGTGCAAATCCGCATCGAGCAGCAAATCGACCCCGACCTCCAGCGCCGCGAGCCCCAGCACCGGCGGTGTCCCGGCGAGATGGCGCTCGATCCCGGGGGCCGGACGATAATCCGGCGCGAATTCGAACGGCGCCGCATGACCCATCCAGCCGGCAATCGCCGGCTGCACATCGCCCTGGTGTCGTCGGGCGATGAAAAGATAGGCCGGCGCGCCGGGGCCGCCGTTGAGATATTTGTAACCGCAGCCGACCGCCATGTCCGCGCCGGCCGCATTGAGCTCGATTGGCATTGCACCGGCGCTGTGGCTTAGATCCCAAAGCGTGAGAATGCCGTTTGTCCGCGCCTGGCGCGTCATGGCCGTGAGATCGTGCAGACGCCCGCAGCGGTAATCGACCTGGGTCAGCAGCAACGCCGCGACCTCGGCGTCCAGCGCAGAGGGCAACTCGTCAGCGTCTACCAGGCGCAGCTCATGGCCTTGGTCGAGCAGGCTGATGAGCCCCTGAATAATGTAGAGATCCGTCGGGAAATTGCCGCGCTCGGAGACGATCACCTTGCGCTTCGGGCGCAGGCGCAGCGCCGCCGCAAGCAGCTTGAAGAGGTTGATCGAAGTCGAATCGGCAACAATCACCTCGTCATCGTCGGCACCGATAAGGCGCGCGATCTTGGCGCCGATGCGCCGCGGCATGCCAATCCAGTCGTGACGGTTCCACGATCGGATGAGATCGTTGCCCCATTGCTCCCGCAAGAGATCATCGAGGCGCCGCCGGGTCCCGGCCGGCAATGCCCCGAGCGAATTGCCGTCGAGATAGACGATGCCGCCCGGCAGCTCAAAGCGGTTGCGAAATGCGCCGAGCGCATCGGTAGAGTCAAGGCGCTCGCAATCATCCCGGGATAGTCTGGGCATCAGCCAAGCTCCCGTACCACCGCCAATCCACCTTGGATCGCCGCGCCTTGATAATCTCTAGAATTTGGGGCCATCGCGGCAAGCATGTAAAGAGCGAACATGACCACTCAGCCTAGCTACAGCATCGCCATCCACGGTGGCGCAGGCAACCATCGCCAACAATCATCCAGGGAAGCGCTCATCGAGTACAGCCTGCGAGGCGTTCTTACGCAAGGCCGCGCCCTGCTCGATGCTGGCGGCACGGCCCTGGACACGGTCGTACATTGCACCCGGCTGCTCGAGGATGACCCGCTCTATAACGCGGGCTATGGCGCCGTTCCCAACTGCGCCGGGCGCTTCGAGCTCGAGGCAAGCGTGATGGACGGGCGCACGCTCAAGGCCGGCGCGGTGACTAATGTCGATAATATACGCAATCCGGTCGAACTGGCGCGCCGAATCATGGATCAAACCGCCCACGTCATGCTTGCCGGCCGAGGCGCCGCCGAGTTCGCCGCGGCGAACCGCCTTGCGAGCGCCAGCCAGACCTACTTTCAGGAGGGCTGGCGCAAGCACGCCACGACTGACAAGGATGCGTACGGCACGGTCGGTGCCGTTGCCCGGGACCGCCATGGCGATCTGGCGGCCGCCACCTCCACCGGGGGCCAAGTGGACAAGCTGCCGGGGCGCGTAGGTGACAGCCCGCTCATCGGCGCCGGTAATTATGCCGACAATGACGGCTGCGCGGTTTCCTGTACGGGGTGGGGGGAGGATTTCATGCGCACGGCCCTGGCCGCACAGGTCTGCTTTTTGATCAGCCGCCAAAACTTCGATGCGCACGCGGCGGCGCGGGCCGCAATTGAAACTCTGGTCTCAAAGGTTAATGGCAACGGCGGTTTCATTCTGGTCGATAGGATCGGGAAAATCGCCACCGCGGCGTCGAGCGCATCTTTGCGCTGTGGCTGGATCGAGCATGGAGGAGAGATAAAGACCGCTCTGCAAGCGTCCATCCGTATCGCGCGGGCAGCGAGTTGACCGATTCGCCCAATCGCGGATTATTTCCACATGCGCTTGTCGAAGCCGAACGGCCGTGTCTTACCCACCCGCAGCCTGGCCGCATCCGCGTGAGTCGGATTCAGCAGGTAATTATGCTCCTCGGGCACAATCACCGACGGCACGCGCAGCAGCGCAGTGCGCCCCGCCGCGACCCACTCGCTGCCAAGCCGCTTACAGTCATCCGGCGGCGGCTCTTCCCGCCAGGCAGGGGGAAGCCGTGTTTCCTCTAAGGCCTCAACGGCAACGCCGTCCGGCACCTCAACAGGAATGGCGACGAAGGACAAGCGACTATCGTCACTGCTAACGTGCACAAAGATCTCGAGCGCCGCAAGAGACAGGCTTCCGCCCAGGTATACCATGGGCGTACCCCGAGCATTCCAGCGCCCACCGAAACGGCGCGCCCCTTCGCCGTCCAAAGGCCGATCCGCATACCGCGCCTTGACCAGACGCCAAACGGTGACTGCCATTGATCCTGAGAGGCGTTAACGAACCCTAACTAAAGATGCCGTATTCGATGCGGCCCAAGAGGTCTTCCACTTCGCGGGCACCGGCCTCGGTGATAAGCAAAGACAGCGGCACGCGCTCGCCGAGGCCGCGCTGCGGCTCCCGTAGCCAGCGATAAGCCCGCTCCATGTCCTCAAAGACCTCTTCCGCCATGGCGACGATACGCGCTAGCCGATAGAGGCGGTCCCCCTGCGCAGGCGTTAGCCGCGCCGGCCGCCGGGCTGCTGCCCTTCGCAAGGTCTTCGCGCTCACACCCAGGCTGTTGGCGAGCTCCTGTTCGGTGAAATGCAACCGCCGGCGAAGGCTCAACGCGGCACAATTGGGAATTCCGCCGGCGATGAGGTCCGCCAAATCAAGTTGGTTGTGAACCGCGCGGCCCAAGGCGCGCGGCCCGCCCAGCACGGTGACGATATTCGCTTCCAGCATGGCCCCGCCCTCCGGACAACTGTCCGACCAATATAGGACATCATGGCTAGAATTACGATCACGGCCGCTCACTTGTACTCTCGGCATGAGTTGCTCTGGTCTGCCCAGCCCCTATAGCCGAGTGCGCACCGTCCATAGCTCGGGAAAGAAGCGCAAATCCAGTACTTTCTTCAGGTAGCCGACACCCGAGGAGCCCCCAGTGCCGCGCTTGAAGCCGATGATGCGCTCTACGGTTTTCATATGCTCGAAGCGCCAACACTGAAAGGCGTGCTCTAGATCAACCAGCTTCTCCGCGAGTTCATAGAGGTCCCAGTGGTCCTCCACGTTGTGGTAGACGCTTTGCCAGGCGGCCTCGACCGCCGCATCGGCCTCGTAGGGCTCGCTCCAGTCCCGCTCGATCTTTGCCGAGGGCAGCCGCAGACCGCGGCGATCGAGCAGCCTGAGAGTCTCGTCGTAGAGGCTCGGGCGCTCCAGCACCTGCTCGAGCCGAACATACACGGCGGGATCATTGCGATGGACCTCGATCATGCGGCGGTTCTTGTTGCCCAGCAGAAATTCGATCAGCCGGTACTGATAGGACTGAAAGCCCGAGCTGTGGCCGAGCGCATCGCGGAAGCTCGAGTAGTCGGTAGGGGTCAATGTCGCGAGAACGCTCCAGGACTGAATGAGCTGGCGCTGAATCCCCGCGACCCGCGCAAGCGTCTTGAACGCCGGCCCGAGCCGATCCTCGCGCACGCAGCGCAACGCGGCGCAAAGCTCGAAGACAATGAGCTTCATCCAAAGCTCGCTGGCCTGGTGAATGGTAATAAACAGCATCTCGTCGTGCTGCGACGAACGCGGCTTTTGGCAGTCCAGTAGGCGATCCAGGCAGAGGTACTGCCCGTAGGACATCTCTTTACTGAAATCCCAGTGAAATTCCTCGTCGCCAATATCGACGGCCCGTGTGTGTGTATCTGAACCCTGGCCGATCCTGCTCATCTGCCTTCCTCTCTGCTCTCATGCCGGCGCTGCAATCTAAACTGACCGCGACCCACCGGCCTCGGTTCTTAGCCGACTCCTCGCAAAAACGGCTCAAGCCAACGGAATATCCAGTCTATGCTGAAACTAACGGCACCCGAAATTATGGATAGCCGACGGGCCTTGCGCGACGGCGCCGCCTGACCCATGTCGGTGCATGACAGCACCGGTCGGGTGCAAAACAACGCGTTCTGAACACGCCCTCCGGGCGATGTCTCGGTCGGTTGCAGCGGCCCGCGGGCGCGCAAGCTAATACCCAGCGGCTGGCATGACATTTGATTGCATTTACTTAGCCGGGCGACTCAGCCAAGGCAAACCGCGATGCTTATCAAATAGTACACGCAACAGGAGCCACACCATGGACAAGCAAACCATGCGCGCAACGATTCTCGACGCCAAAGCGAAAAAGGGGATGACATGGGAGCAGATCGCGCAGACGATTGGCATGTCGCCCGTGTGGACGGCCTCGGCCTGTCTGGGCGAGAGCAGTATGCCGGCGGATCTGGCCCAAGAGCTTTGCAATACCCTAGCCCTTTCCAGTGATGTAGTCGCGGCACTGCAAGAACGCGCCCTCAAGGGCAGCGGCAAGGACATCGTGCCGCGCGACCCGCTCATCTATCGCCTCTACGAAATCATGACGGTCTACGGAGAGAGCGTAAAGCAAGTCGTTCAGGAGAAATTCGGCGATGGCATCATGAGCGCCATCGACTTCACCATTGACGTGGATGTAGAGAAGGACCCTAAGGGAGATCGGGTGGTGCTAACCTTTAACGGCAAGTTCCTGCCCTACAAGCGTTGGTAACTGTATGAGGCCCCATCGGACAGACACCGACGCCGATGGGGCCGCTCACAGGCCTCGTTGCCCATTTGACAATACGGGCTTTCTGTGCCGAGGGCGCTCCGCGTGCTATCTTGAGGCCCAAGGGGCAAGCAGCTGACTAGCTCATGACCAGCACGGCAAGGTTTCCCGCCGAGCATGGCGAACGCGATTACTACGAGTGGCTCCTTGAGACCGCGCGCGCCGTACGCAGCGGCGCCTGGGGTCAAATAGACCAAGATGCGCTGGCCGAGGAGCTTGAGGATATGGGCCGGAGCGAGCGACGCGCGGTTAGAAGCCACTTGGTCGTCCTGCTTGTCCACCTGCTCAAGTGGCACTACCAGAGCGATCAGCGCAGTCAGATCTGGCGCGCCTCCATTAGCAATGCGAGGGTCGCAATCGACGTTGTTCTGGAAGACTCGCCGAGCCTTAACTCGGACATGCCGAAGTATCTGCCCAAAGCCTACGAGAAGGCCCGCGGCGCCGCAGCGGACGAAACGGGTCTGCCGCAATCGACCTTTCCCAAGCGCTGCCCCTGGCGGCTTGATTTGATCATGACGCAGGATCCCACCGCCCTCAGTAGTCGCTGATCAAGCGGCTAAAACGCTCACCTTCTTTTGCACCCTCCACCGCGCCGCTCCTTCCACAAACCGAGCAGGCAGTAGACCACATAAAGAGCAATAAAGAACTGCAGAACACCCGTTACCTCAAACCATAAATCATTGGGCAGCTCATAAGCCGGCGGAGGAAACAGCCGATCGAAGGTGGCGCGAGGCAGTCCAGCAAAAAACAGCGCATTCTTTAGCACATGGTTATAGCCACCTTCGAATAGGCCAATCCAGGCAACGGGGACCAAAAGCGTCAGGACGATGAAGACCCACATAAAACTCCGACCGATGAACGATGACGGACGCCATCGATGTATGCCATAGGCCAAGATCAGAACAAATAAAACCGGCAGGGCGATCAACGCAACGTGGTGTCGCCACGGCGTGGCGTAGATTGCCGCACCGTAAAGATGATGGACCACCGTTAAAGCGAGCAGACTGATTGCGGCCAACAGCGTCTTCGTCACTGGCTTCACCTTTAAATTTCTAGTTGTTGCCATGGCTAACAGCATTTGCCGTAGGCGATTGCTGCAACCGCAAAACGCGACGTGTTCCGGCGCTAGTCGACCGAAGCCTCACTCGGCTTCCGCCTGGGCGCCCGGCGCCTCCCTTATGCTGGCGAGCGGTACTTTCGCCAGCGTAATGGCAGCGCCAGGGATCCTGGCGAAAACCAAGTAAACGCTATCCTCAGAAAAGAGAATCGAATATGAACTACCATTTGCGATTGGTTACCGTGCTATGTGCTCTCTCCCCACTCTACGCGTATGGAGGTGGCAATCCGGATTCTGTCAAATTTCCAGAAGGCTATGATCAGTCCTTTGCTCACTACGCAACCATAAATAGAGACAATCAAAAACAGGTTGCCAAGCTATACGCGAATGAAACGGCCGTTTCCAGCTACGAGGAAGGCCAGTCCGCGGATCCGGGTTCCGTCGTTGTCATGGAGATCTATAAACCCAAACTGGACGCCGCGGGTAAACCTATCCCGGGGAGTGATGGCATCTTTGAAATTGACACGCTTGCTGCCATTGCCGTTATGGAAAAGAAAGATAGCTGGGACGCTGCTTATCCAGAGAATGAACGGGCGGGCAACTGGGGTTTTGCGCTTTACAAGCCGGACGGCACCGCCCTTAGTAATGAGTTAGAGTGCGCCCAGTGCCATTCTCCTTTGAAAAAACAGGATTATTTATTTACCTATCAGAATCTTATCGACTACGCTAAGGAGCATTAATGGGTAGCGTTACCTGGCGCGATTTAGTGCTTCTCTGCAAATAATTCGCGCCTGCATCGCGGCGCAAGCTGTAGGCTAGGCCTTGCGCCTCAATAGACCATTCGGATTGTGGC
Source organism: Nitrococcus sp. (assembly GCA_030452365.1). GTDB lineage: Bacteria > Pseudomonadota > Gammaproteobacteria > Nitrococcales > Nitrococcaceae > Nitrococcus. The sequence goes on along the minus strand of JAKDMK010000018.1, from coordinate 6,813 downwards.
CGGATTCGTCACATGGCCGAGGCGCTTGAGTAGCTCATCCGTGGGCCGAACACGCCAGTCTTGCCCCAAGCACAAAGTTACCCATGCGTTCTGGCTCTGATACTTGAGCCATACCGGGCACCGTCCTTGACGAAACGGCTGCAAGATCTCGCGCAACGCTTGGATAAAGCCGTCCCCCGCCTGCTCGGCGCTGATACAAAGGACAAGGTGGCGGGCATACGCCTCACGTGCCTCGCTGATATCGAGCACGCGCTCGGCGGCGACGCGATAACCGTCCGTGAACTCGTCGTAGCCGAGCTGGCCTTCCACCACCAGCAGCTCATCCTTGACCAATCGATGCTGAAGGCGCTTGAAAGTATCGGGAAAGATAATAACGTCCAGCCTGCCGGTGCGATCATCTAGCGAGATAAAGCCCATGCGGCCGCCGTTTTGCGTTTGGCGTGCACGCAGTGCCACCACTAGCCCGGCGACAACTACCTTGTGCTCTTCCCCGCGCGAGCGTCCAACACTGGGCCGCGACTCGCCGCAGCTGCCAACGCTCACTTGCTTCAAGCGTGCGCTGACGATACCACCAAGCTCGGCTTCGTAGTAATCGATGGGATGGCCCGTAAGATAGAGCCCGAGTGTTGCTTTCTCGGCTGCCAAACGCTCTCGCTCCTCCCATTCGGGCACACTCTGGCGCCGCAGCGCAGGTGGCGCCCGCTCGAGCGTCGTTGCCCCCAGCCCGAACAGATCGACTTGTCCGGTATCCCTGTTGCGGCACTGCTGCTCGGCCGATTGCAGCGCCTCCGGCAGCTGCGCCAGCAGCGTGGCACGATTGACGGCCAGGCTGTCCAGGCTGCCCGAGCGGATTAGGGCCTCGAGGACGCGCTTGTTGACCCGGCGCGGGTCGACCCGGCGGCAGAGGTCGAATAGATCGGCATAAGGCTCACCGGAATGGCGCTCTTCCACAAGCGCCTCGATGGCGGACAACCCTATACCCTTCACGGCACCTAGGCCGTAGACAATACGGCGCGTATCGAGAGCCTGGAACTTGTAATCCGAGCGATTAATGTCCGGCGGCTCCACCGCGAGCTTCATACTGCGACATTCATCGATCAGCGCCACTACTTTGTCCGTGTTGTCGAGGTCGGAGGAGAGTACCGCCGCCATGAACGGCGCCGGATAATGCGCCTTGAGCCAGGCCGTTTGATAGGCGAGCAGCGCATAGGCGGCAGAATGCGATTTGTTGAAGCCATAACCGGCGAACTTCTCCATCAGGTCAAAGAGTCCCTCGGCTTGGCGAGTGCCCAGACCACGTTCGGTGGCGCCCTGGAGAAATATATCCCGCTGCGCCGCCATCTCCTGCGGTTTTTTCTTGCCCATCGCGCGGCGCAGCAGATCGGCGCCACCAAGGCTGTATCCCGCCAAGGTCTGCGCGATTTGCATCACCTGCTCCTGGTAGAGGATGACACCGTAGGTGGGCTTGAGGATTGGCTCCAGCGCCTCGTGATGGAGCTCGCGGCTTGGGTATGCAACAGCGGCGCGGCCGTGTTTGCGGGCAATGAAATCATCCACCATGCCCGATTGCAGCGGTCCGGGGCGAAACAGCGCCACCAACGCGATGATATCCTCGAAGCTATCCGGCTGCAGGCGCCGGATCAGATCCTTGATGCCGCGCGATTCGAGCTGAAATACCGCCGTGGTGGCGCAACGCTTGAGCAACTCGAAGGCTTTGGGATCGTCCAGTGGGATGGCCGTGAGGTCCAGCGCCGGCTCACCATGCGCGCCCCCAAACGTATTCACCGCCTTGACTGTCCAGTCGATGATTGTCAGCGTACGCAGGCCTAGAAAATCGAATTTAACCAGGCCCACCGCTTCGATATCGTCCTTGTCGTATTGCGTCGCCAGTCCCTGCCCACCCGGCTCGCAGTACAATGGAGTAAAATCAGTGAGATCGGAGGGGGCAATCACCACTCCACCGGCGTGTCGGCCGACGTTGCGCGCCAGACCCTCGAGCTTGCGCGCCATGTCCAGCAGGGCTTGGATCTCCTCATCCTCATGGTAGAGCCGGCGTAGCTCCTCCTCCTGCTCCAGCGCTTTATCCAAGGTAATCCCCAGCTCGAAGGGAATCATTTTGGCGATGCGATCCACGTAACCGTAGCGATGTCCAAGGACCCGGCCGACATCCCGCACCACGGCGCGCGCGGCCATCGTGCCGTGCGTGACGATTTGCGCGACCTTGTCACGCCCGTAGCGGGTGGCGACGTAATCGATGACCCGATCGCGGTGTTCCATGCAGAAGTCGACATCGAAGTCGGGCATGGAAACCCGCTCCGGGTTGAGGAACCGCTCAAAAAGCAAATCGTAGCGCAGGGGATCCAGATCCGTGATCTGCAGCGCATAGGCCACCAACGAACCGGCGCCTGAGCCGCGCCCCGGCCCGACCGGAATCGCCTGACCTTTGGCCCAGCGGATGAAATCCGCCACGATCAGAAAGTAGCTGGAAAACCCCATCTGGATGATCACCGCAAGCTCCCGCTCGAGGCGATCGCCGTAGCGGCGTCTGATCACATCACCCTGCGGGTGATTCGCGGCCAAGGATTGCCGCAGCCGTTCTTGCAACCCTTGCGCGGCCTCCTGGCGCAGGACGGTATCGATGGTTGACCCCGAAGGGATAGGGAACACGGGTAAGGCGCCAGGACTCAGCGTCAGTTGGAGATTGCAACGGCGCGCGATCTCGATCGTGTTCTCCAGCGCCTCGGGTATGTCGGCGAACAGCTCCGCCATCTCCGTCGGAGTGCGCAGGTACTGTTGCTCGCTGTAGCACCGCGGGCGGTGCTTATCATCTAGCGTGCGGCCCTCCTGTACGCATACCCGCACCTCGTGAGCGGCAAAATCCTCGGGACGCAGGAAGCGCACGTCGTTGGTTGCGACGACCGCCACTCCTTGCCTTCCGGCAAGGTCGACCGCCGCGTGCAGGTGCTCCTCGTCTCCCGGGCGCCCGGTACGCTGGATCTCCAGGTAGAAGCGATCGGCGAATTGATCGAGCCAGAAGTCGAGCCTATGCGCGGCGAGCGTGCGATCGCCTGCCAGCAGCGCTCGCCCGACATCGCCTTCGTGCGCCCCCGACAAGCCTATGAGCCCGGTGCACTGCCCGCGCAACCAATCCCGATGAATAACCGGCACACCACGCTGCTGGCCCTCGAGATAGCTGCGCGTGAGCAAGCGGGTAAGGCTGCGGTACCCATGGGCATCCGTGCAGAGCAAAACGAGGCGGCTATCCCGCTCGGGCGAGCCAGCGTCCACTACCCGGACATCGGCGCCGATGATGGGTTTGACACCTACGTCCACGGCCGCCCGATAGAATTTCACCGCGCCGAACAGATTCCCCTGATCAGTGAGTGCCACGGCAGGCATTTGCGCCTGGACCACAGCTTGCATCAGGGGCTTTACCCGAACCAGGCCATCCTGGAGCGAGAATTCGCTGTGTAGGTGCAGATGTACGAAGAAAGCCGACATAGCCGCGCGGTTTACCAAGATGATTAAAGGTATTGTCAGCTCGGGGCGCTGCGCTCTGGCGGGGCCGTCGGCGGAATGGTGGCGGCGGTCGAGCCTACTTGGAGGTATTCACTGTGTGCCCCGCTAGAGCGCAGCGTCCCGAGCCTCGCCACGACACCGCCCTCTTGGCATGTTATTCCGGGTACAGCAGGAGGCGTACCGGACGAAATGAGCGTCGATGAATGGGTGCCGGACCGAGGCGCCGTAATGCAGCCAGGTGTTCTGGCGTACCATATCCTTTGTGCCGAGCAAAGCCATAGCCCGGATAATGCTGTTCCAGCGCGACCATTTCGGCATCACGCGCGACCTTTGCCAAGATAGACGCTGCACTGATCGCCTGCACGCTAACATCCCCGCCTACGATGCTCTGCACGCGGCAGGGCAACAAAGGTTTGTCGCGGCCGTCCACCAGGGCAACGTCCGGCTTGAGTGCGAGTTCAGCGACTGCGCGCTGCATCGCGAGCAGGGTCGCCTGAAGTATGTTAAGCCGGTCGATCTCCTCGACCTCGGCCCGCCCGATCGCCCAGCCCAGGGCGCAATCGCGGATGATGGCCGCCAACGCGCGGCGCCGCACGGCGGGTAGTCGCTTTGAATCAGTAACGCCTGCAATGGGTGTGGGTGGCAGCATCACCGCCGCGGCAAATACAGGTCCGGCGAGCGGGCCTCGACCGGCCTCATCGATGCCCGCGACCCTAACCTCCTGCGCCGGGAATCTCGCATTCAGCCGCCTCATTGGGCCACCAGTTGCTCTAGCGCATCCGCTGCCCGTGCATTTGCATTGCAGCGCAACGCACAATGCATTTGCCGGAAGCGTTGCCGCAGGTAGTGAGCCCGGGCCGGGTCGCCAAGCAGCTCCTCGACCGCACGCGCTAATCGCCGCGGAGTCGCACGCCTTTGAATGTATTCTGGCACGAGCACCTCACCCGCAAGCAGATTGGGAAGCGCGAAATCGCGTGTCTTGATCAACCGCAGCGCGGATACCACAGCGGCGGTGAGCGGCGCCACACGATAGGCGACGACCATTGGACGCTGGAGCAGCATGGCCTCCAAGGTAGCCGTGCCCGAGGCGGTGAGCACGACATCCGCGGCGCCCATGACGGCCTCGGTGCTCCGCTCTATCAGACGGCACCCCGTCAAGCCGACCGCTGCTAGCTGGCGCTCAAATAGTCGGCGCAGCTGCCCCGTGGCCATGGCCGCTATTAGCTGCAGGTCCGGCCGATGGCGAACGAGGACAGCGGCCGTCGCCGCGAATACAGGACCGATACGTGATACCTCGCCCTGCCGGCTACCCGGCAGCAAAGCGACTATCGAGCCTTCGCTGGGAAGCCCCAGTTCATCGCGAAAACGCCCAGAATCGGGATCCAGCGCATAGCGATCGGCCGTGGGGTGGCCAACGAACACCACCGGCACACCCCGCGCTTGGTAGTAGCGGGCTTCAAACGGCAACAGCGTAAGCATCAAATCCACCGACTGCGCGATCCGCTTGATTCGGCCCTGACGCCAAGCCCACACGGAAGGGCTCACGTAATGGGCCGTGCGCATGCCAAGCCTGCGCAACTGTCGCTCGAGCCCCAGGTTGAAATCGGGTGCATCGATGCCGATGAACACTTCAGGAGGATTGTTGCTGAAGTGCCGCACAAGGCGCCGGCGCAGAGCAATCAGTCGCGGCAGATGGCGCAGCACTTCCACCAGGCCCATGATCGAGAGCCCCTCCAGGGGGTACAGGCTGCGCAGGCCGGCCATTTGCATCGCCGGTCCGCCGATCCCCTCGACACGCAGTCCCGCATGGCGCCGCTTCAGCTCCCGGATCAAGCCGGCTCCGAGCACATCACCCGAGAGCTCACCGGCCACCATGGCGATACGTTGCATACCAGCTCCAGAGCGCGCGATCGGCTACCCAATCGCTTGGCAAATCCCGTTGCATCACAGACCGCAGCAGTGGCGCGGGCACACTGAGAGGACAGCAATCAGCGCTCGTAGGTGCAGCACCGGCGCCCATGGGAAAAACGCTAACTTAACGAATAATGCCGCGCTGACTGCCACGAATGAAGGCGCTGAAAGTGGCCACCTCGGGGACTTCGCACCCGATCTCATCTAATGCCGCTAGGGCCTCGTCCAACCGCAGCCCAGAGGAATACAGCGTCTTGTACGCCCGCTTCAATGCCTGCACCGTCCCTTTTGCGAAGCCGTGGCGCTGCAATCCGTTGACGTTGATCCCCCGGGGGGTAGCCCGCTGGCCAGCGGCCATGACGTACGGGGGCACGTCGCGATCGATGTGGGCCCCGAACGCCAGGAAGCAATGTTGCCCCAAGCGACTGAACTGATGCACTAGGGAAAACCCACTCAGGATCGAATAATCGTCCACCACCACATGGCCGGCTAGGGAGGCATTATTGGCAAACACCGTCGCGTTGCCCACCCGGCAATCGTGCGCGATATGGCAGTAAGCCATGATCCAATTATCATTACCAACCCGGGTGATCCCGCCACCAACTTCAGTACCGCGGTTGATGGAGACGTATTCTCGGATGGTGTTGCCCACTCCGATTTCCAACCAGCTGCGCTCACCACGAAATTTTTTATCCTGAGGTATATCGCCGATCGACGCGAATTGAAAAATCCGATTATTACAGCCGATCCGTGTCGGCCCCTGAATGACGGCATGCGGTCCAATCCAGGTTCCATTCTCAATCTCCACGTCAGGCCCTATTACCGCATACGGGCCGACTTCGACTTCGCTTGCAAGCTCGGCTGCAGGGTGGATAACGGCGCGGGGATGGATCACCTCAGATTTCCCGCATTGTGCAACGGATTTGTGCCTTCGCGACAAGGGCTTGCTGCACACGTGATTCGGCCGCGAACATCCAGATGCCGCGCATGCTGCGCTCAAAGCGCGCCACCAAATGCAGCTGATCACCAGGCTCTACCGGTCGCTTGAACTTTGCTTTCTCGATTCCGACCAGGTAGAAGATGGCTCTGGGATCCGGCTGCTCCTCGTGCGGTTGCTGTTCCCGCGTCTTGAACGCGAGCAAACCGCAAGCCTGCGCCATAGCCTCCAGAATAAGCACGCCCGGCATCACCGGCCGCTGCGGAAAGTGCCCACTGAAATAAGGCTCATTGATAGACACATTCTTGACACCCACGAGCATCTCTCCGGGCACGCACTCCAGCACGCGATCGATCATCAAAAACGGAAATCGCTGCGGTAGATAGCCAAGAATATCGTGAATGTCCATCATCCTGCGGCGCGCTCTCGTAATCTTGGTTGGCGGA
>JAKDMK010000528.1 GCA_030452365.1 Nitrococcus sp. | reverse complement strand
TGCGACGCTGACGCGCACGGGTTTGTCGCGGGAGGTGGCGGGTTGGCTGGGCTGGCGGGATGGGCGCGGTCGGCTGCGGGACATGAGCTGTCGGGTGGCATTGCTGAAGTTGGCGCGGTGTGGGGCGATCGAGTTGCCGCCGGCGCGGGCGGTGTCGTTCGCGCCAGTCGGGGACGGGCCGGTCCTCGAGCAGGTGGCGATCGAGGCCACGCTGAGGACGTTGGGTCCCGTGGAGTTGGTGCGGGTGACCGCGCGGGCGCAGTCACGCATCTGGCGAGCGCTGATGGCGCAGCATCCGCTGGGCGCCGGGCCGCTGTGCGGCGCGCAGCTGCGGTATCTGATCCGCAGTCGTGCGGGGTACCTGGGGGCGCTGAGCTTCAGTGCGCCGGCGCGGCGTCTGGCGGCGCGGGAGGCGTTCATCGGCTGGGACGAGGCGACGCGTCAGGCCAAGTTGCAGCGGGTCGTCAACAACAGCCGTTTTCTGATTTTGCCGAGCGTGAAGGTGCCGCATCTGGCTTCGCACGTGCTGGGGCTGGCCGCGCGGCGCCTGGCCCGGGATTGGCAGGCCGTGTATGGAGTCGCGCCCGTGTTGCTGGAGACCTTTGTCGACCAGGACCATCGCGGGACCTGCTATCGGGCCGCCAACTGGACCGAGATCGGCCACACTACGGGGCGGGGCCGCCAGGATCGGCAGCACGCGGCCACGGCGGGGCCCAAGCGAATCTTCGTGCGCCCGTTGGTGCGGCACTGGCGGCGCGCGCTGGTCGGGTCGAGTGCGCCCGCGGCCGCGCCGGCGCCGGCCGATTGGGCCGAACGCGAGTTTGGTTCGACGGGGTTGCCCGACGCGCGTCTCAAGCGCAGGCTGCTGACCCTGGCGCGTGACTTTTATGCGCGTCCTTGCGCGAACGTGCCGCAGGCGTGTGGTTCGCGCGCCAAGACCAAGGCGGCTTACCGTTTCTTCGATCACCCGGGAATGCAGATGCAGACCTTGCTGGCCGGTCACTATCAAGCCACCGCCGCGCGCTTGGAACCCGAGCCGGTGGTGTTGGCGGTGCAAGACACCACCAGCTTGAACTACACCGCGCATCCAGCGACCACGGGCCTGGGGCCGATCAGCCACGTCCGCGACGCGCAGGGATTGGAACTGCATTGCACCCTGGCCTTCACGCCAACCGGAGTCCCGCTGGGCTTGCTCCACGTGCAGTGCTGGGCGCGCGACCCTGAAGACTTCGGCAAGAAGGTCCGCCGTCACCGTACCCCGATCGAGGCCAAGGAAAGTGCCAAGTGGCTCAAGAGCTATCAAGCCACGGCGAAGGTGGCTGCGCACAGCCCGGCGCGCATCGTCAGCGTGGGCGATCGGGAAGCGGACCTGTACGCTTTGTTCGAGTTGGCCGCACGCACCGAACACGGACCCGGATTGCTGGTACGCGCCAGCCATAACCGCGCACTTGCGCAAGAACAACAGCGTCTGTGGCCGACCCTGGAAGCGCGACCCGCGGCCGGTCAGATCGAACTGCAGGTGCCGCGCCAGGGGTCGCGCGCGGCGCGCTGTGCGCAGCTGGACATCCGCTTCGCCGAAGTCCACTTGGAAGCGCCGGCCCGGCACCGACAAGACCAGCCCCCGCTCCAGACCTGGGCCGTGCTGGCGAGCGAACGCGAAGCCCCTGCCGGGGTCACGCCGCTCACGTGGATGCTGCTCACCACGGTCCCGGTCACCACCGTCGAGCACGCCGTCGAGAAGCTCAAGTGGTACGCGCAGCGCTGGAACATCGAGGTGTTCCACCGCACCTTGAAGAGCGGCTGCCGCATCGAGGACCGCCAACTGGGCAACGCCGACCGGCTGGAAGCGTGCCTGGCGATTGATCTGGTCGTCGCCTGGCGCATCCAGCGCCTGACCCAACTCGGCCGCGCCGTGCCGCAGGCCCCGTGCAGTGTGTACTTCGACGGGCCGCAATGGCGGGCGCTGATGATCTTCACCAGCACCCCGGCCCGCGCACCCAGCGAGCCACCCACGCTGCACGAGGCCATGCACCGCGTCGCCGCCCTGGGTGGCTTCCTGGGACGCAAGAGCGACGGCGAGCCGGGTACCCAAACCCTGTGGCGAGGCCTGCAACGCCTGGACGACATCACCGGCATGTACATCCAGATGACCGATGCGACACATCCCCGCGTGTCCAGCCGGTACGACTCTGGGTAAAGGTCAGTTCGTGCCGAAGGGGGAGGC
>JAKDMK010000527.1 GCA_030452365.1 Nitrococcus sp. | reverse complement strand
TTTATTATATATAAACTGGCGGCGGCAGCGGATACGCGGGACTTGCTGCTGGTTATGGCCGCGGTCAATTCCATCGACGCAAGCGGCCTGGAGATGCTCGAACATCTGGATGAAGCTTTGCAGCATGCCGGCATCACTTTGCATCTGGCCGAGGTGAAGGGGCCGGTCCAGGACCGGTTAGTTGCTACCCGTCTGGGACGACGGCTTGCCGGGCGCATTTACCTCACCACGGGGCAGGCATTCGAATCCCTCACCCGCGGCAGGCGCCGCGAGCGAAAGAACGATTAAAAAAGAATCGCCCGTAAGCCGCCGCTGCAGCCGTGGTGCAGCAGATTGATGCTGCGCGCTAATCGCGTGTGGCAGTTAGAGTAAATCGCGCCACATTGCCCTGTGTGTAGGGAGCCAGATCGATGCGAGTGCCGTTTTGGTGCAGTACAACCTGAGCGGCATTACCGATCGTGATATCAAACGGCGGCCGACCCGTCGCCCGTCGGCTATCGCCGCGCTCCAGCAAGTCGTAGACCAGCCGCTCGCTGTCGGCGTCCACAACATCAACCCATGATTCGCCACTGGCGTCGACCTTAATCACTGCCAATTCGGTAGCAGGTTGTGGTGGCATCGGCTCGGCGGCAGGATTTCCGGTTGTGACTATGCCGCCGGCTGACTTCTGATGCGCGATCTCAGCCGCGTTATTCGCCACCGATAGCGTGGTAGGCGCATCCTCCTGCGAGGTCTCTACGGGCACTTCAGCGGCATTTCCAGGCGTTGCCTCGGGTGCCGCGCGCAGCGTGCTCCGAGGCGAACTTGCCGGGAGCTCGGTGATCATTGCCGGCGTTTCCTCGCCGAGCGCCGGCAACTCGATTCCCGGCTTGGTCGGCGCTTCTCCAATCGCAGGCACGGCAGCAGACGCCGTAGTAGCACCCGCTCCGCCGGCTTGCGCATTCTCATCCTGGAAGGCAGGCTCCGGCGTGGATTGGCTCGCGGTCCAGAACATCAAGCCGCTGATCAACACGGCCGTGAACGCCGCGACGAGAAGCCATGTAGAGCCCGCGAACGCGCCCGCTATCCCACGGAAAGCGCCAGCTATCCCACAGAAAGCGCCAGCTATCCCACGCAAGGCGCCCGCTATTCCAGGGAAGCCACCAACTATCCCACGGAAAGCGCCGGATACCCCACGGCGATCTGCACTTCCACCCACTTTGAAGGTCAGTGGCCGACTTCGCTCCTGCAGGCCCACACGATCGAATGACTGCAGCACATCCGCCACGGGAAGATTCACCAGCCTGGCGTAAGCGCTAAGATAACCACGTACATAAGTGAGCGGTGGCAGCTCGCTGTAGTCATCCGCCTCCAATGCCTCGACCACGCGTTGCTCCAAATGCAACGTACCCGCGATTGATGCCACACTAAGGCGGCAGTGCTCGCGGGCCTGACGCAGGCTAAGTCCAGGACCGCGGCGCTCCTTGAACAGCGACTCAATTTCCGCCTCGGCATGCAGATACTCAGAGGTTGCCATCGTCTTCCCACTCCAGAAGCTGGCGTGTCTCCGTCGAATCGGGGAATTTCTGCTGCAATAACAGCTTGTAGCTGGCGACGGCATCCTTGTCATCAAGCGCATGCTCAAGGCGAATACCCAGCCAAAGCGAGCTCGGAGATTGCGGGGCTACTGCAAGATAGCGCTGATAATAGCCTCGCGCCGACAAGAAATGCCGACTATTGAAGCGCAGCTGCGCCATATTGATCAACGCCCTGGCATAGCGTGGATTACGCTTGAGAGCGCTGAGAAAGAAATCCTCCGCACGCTTGGCATCCCCATGCTGAATGGCACAAACGCCTGCGTTAGCGAGCGGTTTCTCCGGGGTTGCGTAGGTCACGTTGTCAGCCGAGTGCTTGAAATAGCGCTCGGCGCGCTCGTAATCGCCGTGCCTACAAAGGAAGCGGCCGTAATTGTTCAATGCCTCGGAGTTGTTTGGCTGCAGCTCGACCGCACGCCGGTAGTGCTCACGCGCTAGATCTGTTTTGTCGAGCTGCTCGTATACGACCCCAATCGTGGTGTGGGCATCGGCATTATCGGCATCCTGCCCTAGTGCCTTCTCCAGCTTGCGCACCGCCTGCTGGAGATTGCCCAATTGCAGGTAGCGGATCCCGAGTTGCGTATTGATATCGGACGCCTGTTGCAAAGCCTTTGCGTTTGGTTGAGGCTCCGAGTTCGTCACGCAGCCCACCGT
>JAKDMK010000121.1 GCA_030452365.1 Nitrococcus sp. | reverse complement strand
TGTGGCGCTCAGGTGCGGATTCTTAGAGCGTTCACTGGCGTTCGACGACTCACGTCGTTATTTAAGCAAGGCGACTTCGGTGGTGCCTACGGAAGGGCCGGTGGTCAAGGGGTTTGAGTCATCGGATCGGATTGTTTCGATAGATACGGCATTTGCGCTTCGATCCAGGCTTGGACTTGTGCGAGCAGTTGTTGCGGTTTTAGACCTTGTGTTTCAATTGGCTTGCCGATTCGCACGTGGATACAGCCAGGCCGTTTCCTCCAGCCGTATCTTGGCCAAAATTCACCGGCGTTATGGGCGATGGGCACCACTTTAGCGCCGGTCGCGCAGGCCAAAACCGCGCCACCCAGGCGGTAACGCCCTTTCTGACCGGCGGCCATACGCGTGCCCTCGGGGAATACGACTACCCAGATTCCGGCGGCCAATCTTGCTCGGCCTTGCTCGATGACTTGGCGGCCCGCGGAGCGGCCGGTTTCTCGATTGATTGCGATCGGCTGCAGTAGGCTCAGTGCCCAGCCGAAAAACGGTAACCACATGAGCTCGCGTTTGAGAACCCAGGTTTGGGGCTTAAACCAGCCTTGCAGCGCTAGCGTCTCCCAGGCTGACTGATGGTTGGACATGACCACGCCGGCCTGGTCAGGGATATTCTCTAGTCCGTCCACTTCCCAGCGCACGCTATTGGTCATCCGCAGCCACCATATGGTCCAAAGACTCCACCGAGTGATGAACCAGTAGCGTATCCCGTAGGGCAGGGGAAAGGTTAGCAGACTGGGGATAGCCCAAAGGCATGCCGATAACGCCATGCCAATGTGAAAAACGAGCCCGCGGATAAGGCTGCCGCGCACAGCAACGCTCGGGTTATGCGCCATGACCTTGCTTGGTCTCTTCAATCAGGTGCTCAGCCAGTGTTGCGAGATTGCGGTAAGTCTCGGTTACGTTTGTGGCAGCATCTGCCAGCGTCTGCTCGCCATTTCCGGTGCGTACCAACATGGGCCGTGCCCCGACCCGGCTGGCTGCCACAAGGTCCCGTGCGCTGTCTCCGACTACCGGGCGGTTACAAAGGGAAGCTCCGAAGTATTGTTCCACTGCCCGCAATAGTCCCGGCTGGGGCTTACGGCAAGCACAGCCATCATCTGGGCCGTGCGGGCAGATGAAGACGGCGGCTAACCGGCCACCGGCAACGCGCACGGCTGCATCCATGCGGGCGTGGATCGCGCTTAAGTCATCGAGCGAGAGCAAGCCGCGGGCGAGGCCTGATTGGTTGGTGCATACCACCACGTCAAACCCGATGGCCGCTAAGCGGGCGACAGCAGTGATGCTGCCTGGCAATGGCCGCCATTCCGCAGGGCTTTTGATATAATTCTTTGAGTCCCAGTTAATTACCCCGTCGCGGTCCAGTACGATCAGCCGCCGCGTCATGGATTCACTCTCCACTGGGCAGCCAAGCGATGTCTGCGATGGAGAGAAATAACCGTGAAACACGAGCTAACAAGGCAAGGCGGTTCGAGCGCAGAGCCGGATCATCGCTCATTACCAGGACTGCATCGAAGAACCGGTCGACGGGTTCGCGAAGCCGGGCAAGCTCTTGCAGTGCCGTGGTGTACTCCACAGAGCTTGCCAGTTGTTCGATTTCGGGCTCGAGCTCATTTACCGCGACATAGAGCCGTCGCTCTTCAGCTTGCTCAAGCCGGTCCGGGTCCACCGCGTGGGGCTCTCGATTATCGGCTTCGGCGTGGCGCAGGATATGACGAATGCGCTTGTTCGCCGCCGCCAGGCTGGCGGCCTCCGGCCGCCGCACGAATTCATTACACGCCAAAACCCGGCGGTGAAAATCCAAGGGATCGACAGACAAGTCCTGGCGCTGCGTCAGAGCGCGTACCGCCTCGAATAGCTCGACTGCATAGTGGCGCTCTGCATACAGGCTGCGCAGGCGATCCATACAAAACTCCAGCACGGAATCTACTCGTTGCGCGCCGTCTACGCCAGCGGGCATCAGCTCGGCGGCGAAGCTGAAAAGCGCCTTGAGATCGATCGATCGTTCCCCTTCGATACAGGTGCGCAATAAGCCGAGCGCGGCACGACGTAGTGCAAACGGGTCTTTCGTCCCCGTGGGTGCTTTGCCAAGTGCAAATATCCCAATAAGCGTGTCGGCACGCTCGGCTACTGCCAACAGCTGTCCAAGTGCACTCTGCGCAATTGCGTCGTTGGCGAATCGCGGTCGGTAGCCCTCATCGAGGGCTAGAGCGATAGCGGGATTTTCCCCATCTTGCTGCGCATAGTAGCGCCCCATCACGCCTTGTAGCTCAGGGAACTCACCGACCATCTGCGTGAGCAAGTCGGTTTTGGAGAGCCAGGCGGCGCGTTCGATTAACGCGCTGTCCACGCCGAAATCAGCGGCAAAGCGCTGCCCAAGCGCGGCTATGCGAGCAGACTTGTCATGTAGGGAGCCGAGCTCTCTTTGGAACAAAACACCTTTGAGGTCAGGGATGCGCTTGGCAAGCGAGAGCCGCCGGTCCTGGTCCCAGAAGAAGGTTGCATCAGCCAACCGCGGTCGAATAACGCGCTCGTTGCCCGCGATAACCTGTGCAGGATCATGGCTTTGCAGATTGGAGATGGTAATAAAGCGGGGTAGCAGTTGGCCGTTTCCCCCCCGCAAGGGGAAAAATTTCTGATGCCGTTGCATGCTGGAAATGAGCGCCTCCGGCGGCACCCGCAGGAAAGATTGGTCGAAGGTTCCTGCCAACGCGACCGGCCATTCCACCAATGCGGTGATTTCATCGAGTAGGGCATTATCCCACACCGGACAAGCGTCAAGCGCCGCCGCGCAGCGTTCGACCTGCGCCAGGATGAGGTCGCGCCGCGCGTCGAAATCGGCAATAACGTAGCCTTCCTTGTGCAATCGGTCGCGGTATTCCGTGGGCTGGCGCAGTGGGATCGGCTGCGGATGATGGACGCGATGGCCCCTGCTCGTGTTACCGCTTGGCGCATCGAGAAGTGTCGCCGGGACGACCTCTTCGCCGAGCATCAACACCAGCCAATGCACGGGGCGAACGAACTCGGCCTTGCTATTGCCCCAGCGCATGCGCTTTGCGATCGGTAAGCGCGCGAGCGCTTGGGCGATAATATCGGGCAGCAGCTCGGTCGTCGCTCGCCCGGATTGTGTGCCCTGATAGGCAAGCCAAGCACCTTTTGCCGTCTCCAGGCGGTAGAGCTGATCGACCTCGACTCCGCAGGAGCGGGCGAAGCCAAGTGCGGCCGCAGTCGGTTGCCCGGTGGCGTCGTAGGCGGTGTGCATTGCCGGGCCCGTGCGCTCGATTAGTCGAGCGGATTGTTGCAGTGCAACAGAGCGCACCAGCACCGCCAAGCGGCGGGCGGTGGCAAAGGGCTCATGCTCACCATGGGGAAGTTGCACCTGGTCCAGCCCGGCGATGACTTCGCTGGCAAAAGATTCCATCAGAGCGCGCAGCGTTTTGGGTGGCAGCTCTTCGGTGCCCAGTTCGATTAGCAGATCCCTATGCGCGTGGCTCATGTACCGGTTTCCTTGGTTGCCTTGAGCAGTGGAAAATCGAGCGCCTCGCGGGCCGCGAAATAAGCCTGTGCCACAGCGCGTGCCCGTGCCCGCAGGCGCAATATATAGCTTTGGCGCTCGGTTACCGAAACCGCATGCCGCGCTTCCAGCAGGTTAAAGGTATGAGAGGCTTTCAGGGCCATCTCGTAGGCGGGCAGCGCCAGGCCGATCTCCACCAGGCGTTTGCTCTCGCGCTCGCAGACATCAAACCAGTCGAAGAGGGTATCGATGCTGGCCTGCTCGAAATTGTATTGAGACATCTCGCGTTCGTTTTGTAGAAAAACGTTGCCGTAAGATACCGGCCCTGCCGGGCCTTCGGCCCAGATCAGGTCGAACACACTCTCCTTTTCCTGCAGGTACATGGCGATGCGCTCGAGCCCGTAAGTAATCTCACCCATCACCGGCCGACAGTCCAGACTGCCGACCTGTTGGAAGTAGGTAAACTGAGTGATCTCCATGCCGTTGAGCCAGACCTCCCAGCCCAATCCCCAGGCGCCGAGCGAGGGTGATTCCCAGTTGTCTTCGACAAAGCGAATATCGTGCACGGCAAGGTCAATGCCGAGCGCCTGCAGCGAGCCCAGATACTGTTCCTGGATGTCTGCCGGGGAGGGTTTGAGCACGGCCTGAAATTGATAGTAGTGCTGAAGTCGATTCGGGTTGTCCCCATAGCGGCCATCCTGGGGCCGGCGCGAGGGTTGTACATAGGCCGCGTACCACGGCTCTGGGCCAAGTGCGCGCAGGAAGGTTGCCGGATGGAATGTGCCGGCACCTACCTCGATGTCGAGCGGCTGCAATATCATACAACCGCGTTGCGCCCAGTAGCGCTGTAACACGAAAATGAGTTCTTGAAAGGTCATCCTATTGGATCCCCGCCGTTGTGTGCCGTTCGATGCTCCTGCACGACGATGCGCACAAGGGCTGAATTATAAGGGGTCGAGCTCAGACGGTGTAAACGCTTACATCCTCCCAACATTTCGCCGCAGTTGCCGTTACCATATATAGATGTGCGAGGCTGGTAAAATCGAGAGGTGGGTGATGAGCCGTTTGATTCTAGAGCCAAGCGCCACAGCCGCGTGGCATCGCGTGGTGACCGAGGCCGCCTGCCAGGCGCAATGCGAGCTCGATGAGCAACGCGAGAGCTATCTGGTATTCTTGCTCATGCGCTATCTGAGACGTCCGGAACTGGTGCGCTCAGTACTTGCCTTGAAGTTTCTGCAAGCGCTGCTGAGCCATGGACAGATGCGGCGCGAGAGCCTGCAGGAGGTTGGCGATCAGTGCCTTATCTTCGCTGGGTTATTTCCAGAGCAGGCCGAGCGCCGACGGGTACGCTTGAGCTATTTTGTGGATCTCGGGCGCTCGGCGTATGGCGACCTTGCTGGTGGGCCGCATGCAGGCAGCGCTGAGCTCTTTCATACCCTCGCGTGCACGTTTGTGGTGTTGACCGACGTGTTGCGCGCGATCCGCCAGCGAGGTGACAGCCCCGCGATGACGGCTTTACAGGCGGCTGAATTCTCCCTTGAGACCGACAGCACGCTAGCGAGGCGCGTGCTGCGTCGATATACCCGAGCCACGCTGGTCGCGCCCGGTGGTCACCGCCGGCATTGATCTGGGGCCTGTTGACATCCGCCCGCCATGGCACTGGTGCCGGTAGCAGGGTGGAGCGATCGCGCAAAATTGGTGCACACTGCCGCAGTGATTGCACCGTTTTGGTGCGCGGAAGTAGGTGCATGCCGCTGGCGCGGGCAGCGTATTCAGCGACGGTGTTTGGCGGGTGTATATTCAAAGAACTGGCATGATTATTGCCTTGTGTTATCACGCGCTTTTTATGATCACAATCAAACGCTGGCATCCACTATTGGAGGTTGACTGATGGCTCGCACAGATGATGACGCACTGAAAATGATGAAGGACAAAGAGGCCAAATTCGTGGATCTGCGATTCACGGACACTCGGGGCAAGTGGCAACATTTGACCCTTCCCTCTCACTGCGTCGATGAGGATCTCTTCGAGAGCGGCAAGATGTTCGACGGTTCTTCGATCTCCGGCTGGAAGGGTATCCAAGAGTCCGACATGATCCTGATGCCGGATGCCAGTACGGCCGTAATCGATCCTTTCTTCGATGAGACCACGCTTAATCTGATCTGTGACGTTATCGAGCCCAGCACGATGCAGGGCTATGAGCGCGACCCGCGGTCGCTCGCCAGGCGTGCGGAGACTTACCTGCAGGCTACCGGTATTGGCGATGCCGCCTATTTCGGTCCCGAGGCTGAGTTTTTCATCTTCGATGACGTGCGCTGGGGTGCCGATATCAGCGGCAGCTTCTGCAAGGTGGACTCCGAGGAGGCGCGCTGGAATTCCGAGCGGATATATCCCGACGGCAACATGGGGCACCGCCCGGGGATCAAGGGGGGGTACTTTCCCGTGCCGCCCGTGGATGCGCTGCACGATATCCGCAGTGCCATGTGCCAGGCCATGTCCGAGATGGGGCTGATCACCGAGGTGCATCATCACGAGGTCGCCACGGCAGGGCAAGGCGAGATCGGAACCAAGTTTGATACGCTGGTCAAGAAGGCCGATGAGCTGCAGATATATAAGTACTGTGTACACAATGTTGCCGCCGCCTTCGGTAAGACCGCGACGTTTATGCCAAAGCCACTGGTGGGGGATAACGGCAACGGTTGTCATGTCCACCAATCCATCGCCAAAGGGGGCGAAACGTTATTTGCGGGTGACCGCTATGGCGGATTGTCCGAGATAGCGCTTTACTATATCGGGGGCATCATCCGCCACGCGAAGGCATTGAACGCGTTCACCAACGCCGCCACTAACAGCTACAAGCGCCTAGTGCCCGGTTTCGAGGCACCGGTATTGCTGGCCTACTCCGCACGCAACCGTTCAGCCTCGATCCGCATCCCGTGGGTTGCGAGCCCCAAAGCGCGGCGCATCGAGGTTCGCTTTCCCGATGCCACCGCAAATCCGTACTTCGCCTTCGCCGCCATGCTGATGGCGGGGCTGGATGGGATTCAGAACAAGATTCATCCAGGCGATGCCATGGATAAGGATCTCTATGACCTGCCCCCAGAGGAGGAGAAGGAGATTCCCAAGGTGGCCTTCTCGCTGGAGGAAGCCCTACAGGCACTGGATCAGGACCGGGCCTTCCTCAAGGCCGGTGACGTCTTTACCGATGATGTGATCGACGGCTATCTGGGATTGAAGAGGGACGAAGTCCAACGGCTGCGTATGACGACGCACCCCATCGAGTTCGACATGTATTACAGTGTGTGATAGGGAAGCGGCC
>JAKDMK010000526.1 GCA_030452365.1 Nitrococcus sp. | reverse complement strand
GACTCGATTGATTGTTACTTGTATCCGGATATTTATCCGACCGCGATATACGCCCTTGGCCCCGTGCGGAACTGGTTCAATCGAGTCTGACCCCATCGATTGCCAGCAGCAGGTTGCTTCCTATCAAGGCTGTCGATCGACACTTTAACCGACTTTAACCTGCGCGGTGAGCCAACCCGCGCGGCAAGATCCGACCTGCACCGTGGCGTGCCCGGGGCCGTGCAGGGTCCAGGTCACGCTGCCTCTGGGCGCATCGCCCTGGCTGCGCGGGTAGGGTACCACGGTGGCGGCGCCGAAAAGCCCCCGACCCCAACCACCTAGGTGCCCGACCGGCTGGCGCCATTCGTGCTCGTCGACCAGTGTGCAGCCGCTGGTGGCAAGCTCGGCATAGAGCGGTTCATTCCATGGCAGGCGGCGCGCGGAGGCGAGGATGTAGGTGGGAAGATAGCCGTGATTGGCGATGGTCAAATGCGCTCGATATAGGTTTCCGCCCAGTGCTATGGCTTCGAACCGCTCGATGCTCAGCCGCGGCGCGAGGGCAGCGACACACAGCCACAGCGCGCTTAGCGCGCTGCATATCTCAGGGAGCATCTCGTAGGGGGGATTGGCAATGCCGACGCGCGGATCGAGGCCGCCGACTTCCACGGCGCCGAGCTGCGAGTGGCTGACCCGGGTCCAAGGCTGCAGCATGCGCGATGCATTGTGGCGGGCATCCCAATGAGCCAGCTCGATCAGCTGCTCTCGGGTCAAGTGGGTGTAATGATCGACGAATGGAACCTTACGCTCGATCCCAAGGCGGGCGAAGAGATCCCACAGCTCACAAACCATGGCGAGACAGCCGCGGTGATGATAGGCAAAATCGGTGAGATCACCGTGCAACGGTTTGCCCGGTTCATAGGTGAATTCCTGGTAGCCATTGACGGTGGGATAACCCGTGCGCTCCTCGGCCCAGGCCGCTACCTGATGGAATAGCAACAGATCGGACTGATCCATTTTGTCATCGGTGGCATCGCTGAGCGGCCTGATGAAAACCCCGCCGAAGGTGTGCAAGTTCAACCAGGCGAACAGGTTGGGATGTCGCACGGCGAACTCGACCACGGCCCGGGACTCGGGCTCGCTGGTCGGATAAGGGCCGGCACCGCTTTGCTGATGCTCCGGAGCCCAGCCATGGGGAAAGTTGCGGTTGAGGTCCGGCGCATTGTCGGAAAGCAAATCAGGGACGGGGATACGCTGGCCATCGAAGCCCTCAATGTACCCCTCCGGGTAGATGCGATAGAACGGCCCCTCATCGCCGAGCTCTCGGGGCAGCATCAACCCAGGCACGGCGGTGGATTCGACAAAATCCCCCGCGGGATCCTCTTGGCGCATGGTCAGCGCCAGGCCATCGCCATTCACATCAGCGGTTCTCCAGTGGGCGGCGATAAGTGGCTGATCAAGGCGCGGCACGGAGCGTACGTAGCGGCCGCCGACCAGCACCGCCTCGGCACCATCCGGCGAGATCCGCGGCATGATATGGAACTGCACGGTCGAGATGCTGTTGCGGACGGCCTGCGGCAGCCGGTGCAGCGCCTCGTCGGCCGCCAGGTGCAGCCGCAGCACGTCCTCGGCAATGGCAAGCGCTACGCTGGAGCCGGCGAGCTCTATGGCATGGAGGTTGCCGTCCACCCATACCGCCGGCCGCCTGTTTGCCGGCTCCGGGCCCAGTGTCAGCAACCAGAGCTCCCGGCCCTCGGGTGTTTGCCCCAGGCTGTCGAGCTGCGCAAGATCGGGATAAGCGCGGGCCCAGCTCTGTAGTTGCCGCGAGAGCGCCGCGTAGTCGAGATAGCGCTGCCGAAACCCCTCGGACAGCGCCTCCAGGTTGGTTAAAGCTTCGTTTTCCGCCATGCTTGGCCCTCCGCGCCGATGTATCCCGACGCTGCGCGAGGCAAGTGAAACGGGCTGTCCAGCCTTACCGAGGGTTGCCGGCGCCATAAGGCTGTGTTCGAGTCAACCACGCAGCCGCAGCGCCAACAATCCACCCGCTTCAGTGATTGGCGCGCCACTCATCGGGATGCGGCTCGGCATACGGCAGCACGGGATCGTAGCCTTCCGCGCGCAGCGCCGCGAGCACCTCACGCGTGTGCTCGCTGCCGCGGGTCTCGACGGTCACTTCCACCTCCACCGCGCGCAGTGATAAATCGCTATACGCCCGCTGATGGGCGATTTGAATTATATTGGTGCTGTGCTGCGCGA
>JAKDMK010000525.1 GCA_030452365.1 Nitrococcus sp. | reverse complement strand
CAACTGCTTCATCGGCGCGCGCTCGGAAATCGTCGAGGGCGTCATTGTCGGTGAGGGCGCCGTGATCTCAATGGGCGTCTACATCGGCCAGAGCACAAAAATATACAACCGTGACACGGGTGAGGTGAGCTATGGCCGCGTTCCTCCTGGCGCCGTAGTGGTCCCAGGCAGTCTTCCCGCGCGCGACGGCAGTCACAGTCTCTACTGCGCCGTGATCATCAAGCAGGTGGATGAAAAGACCCGCGCCAAGGTCGGCATCAACGAGCTGTTACGCCCGTGAATGAGCTCATCTTGGTTAACACCGTGGCGGCATGAGCCAGTCCGCCACGATTGAGCTCACCTGCGAGCTCATCCGCCGGCGCTCGTTAAGCCCGCATGATGCGGATTGCCAGGCTGTGCTTGCCGCGCGTTTGGAAATGCTTGGCTTTCGCTGCGAGCACTTGAGCTTCGGCCGTGTAGAGAACCTTTGGGCACGCTACGGCAACGACCAGCCGCTGCTTGCCTTCGTCGGCCATACCGACGTCGTTCCAAGCGGTCCTGCAGCGGACTGGAGCACGCCCCCGTTTGAGCCCAGCCTACGGGAGGGGCGGCTCTATGGCCGCGGCGCGGCGGACATGAAAGGCAGCTTGGCGGCCTTTATCACCGCCTGTGAGCGGTTTCTCGGCCACCACCCCGGCGCGCTTCAAGGCTCCATCGCGCTGCTCATTACCAGCGATGAGGAAGGGGATGCCATCGACGGCACGGCTAGGGTGGTAGAGACCCTGCGCGCGCGCGGCGAGCACATTGACCTATGCCTCGTGGGCGAGCCGAGCAGTGAAACCATGAGCGCCGATACCATCAAGATCGGCCGCCGGGGCTCTCTGCACGCTCATCTGAGCGTGCGCGGCATCCAGGGCCATGTCGCCTACCCGCAGCGCGCACGCAACCCGATTCACCAGTTTGCCCCCGCACTGCTGGAACTTGCGATGCGCACTTGGGACAACGGCAACGCGAGCTTTCCACCCACTACCATGCAAGTCTCGAACATTCATGCCGGTACCGGAGCAACCAACGTCATACCCGGTAGCCTGCGGGCGGACGTCAACTTTCGTTTTTGCACCGAGCGCACGGCGCAGGACATCCGCCGCGAAGTGGAGCATACCTTTGCGCGCCATAACCTGGACTGCCAAATCGACTGGCGGCTATCGGCCGAGCCTTTCCTCACCGAGCAGGGCCCGTTGCTGGAAGCGACGCTGGCGGCGATTGTCGATGTTACCGGCCACGCAGCACGCACTTCCACCACCGGTGGCACCTCCGACGGCCGGTTTGTTGCCCGTGGCGGTGCCCAGGTCATCGAGCTCGGTCCAATCAATAGGACTATCCACCAGGTGGACGAACACGTCGACGTGGCGGATCTCGATACGATCTCGGCGATATACGAGCGCATCCTGGAGCGCTTACTTGCGTGATGCCCTGCTGCCCGGTACGTACCAACCGATTATCTAGAACCTTGCAATGCCTCCCCTCAGCGCGCGCCGCTTGGCGAATCTGCGCCCACCCTGGGATCGCCGATTACCTGTACATATGCAACCTGAGAAACAGGAAATGGACGCCATTACTTATACCCATGCCCGCAATCATCTCGCTGAAACAATGGAGAAAGTCTGCGATGACCATGCCCCAATCATCATCACCCGCAAAAATGAGCGTACTGTTGTAATGATCTCCCTTGAGGACTATCAGGCCCTTGAAGAAACGGCCTACCTCTTGCGCAGCCCAAGAAATGCCAGGCGACTCCTGGAGTCCATTGCTGAACTCGAATCCGGCGCCGGCACAGAGCGGGAACTGATGGAGTGAAGCTCATTTTCTCCGAGCGCGCAATCCAACGCACACCCTTCGAAGGTATTGGCAAGCCAGAGCCGTTGAGGCATGGCCTATCCGGATACTGATCACGGCGCACCACTGATCAACATGGCATCGTCTATAAGGTCGAAACTGGCACTCTGTTTCTTGCTCAGCTCCGTTATCATTACTAGTACCTTTGATTCTTTCGCGCCGCAAAAATAGTGGTCTGTCTCCTTATTCACAGTTACCCGATTAGGCACCAAGTCGCTCAGCGATACAAGCCGGGCCTTGAGCCCCATGGATCACCGCCAACACGTGGACTGCTGCTTGATCAATATATAGAACACGAGATAAGGGAAGGTGTGGACTACGGCCCTACGGATATCTGGCTCTACTTGCTGATACTGAAGCGGG
>JAKDMK010000524.1 GCA_030452365.1 Nitrococcus sp. | reverse complement strand
ATACGTATCTAATCGCATCCGGCAAGGGCCGGGAAGCCCTGATCATCGATCCGGTTAAGGAGCAGATGCCCGCCTATCTCGGCCTGATCGAGCAGCTCGAGCTTAAGCTCGTGCGTGCCATCGATACGCACACCCACGCCGACCATGTTACCGCGCTTGGCGAGCTGCGCGATGCAACCGGCTGTGTGACGCTCATGGGTGAGTACACCAAGGCCGAGTGTGTATCACAGCATGTCTGCGAGGGCGAGATGGTCGATGTCGACGCGGTCCGGCTTAAGGCGCTTTATACACCAGGGCATACCGATGAGTCCTTCAGCTTCCTGCTCGACGGGCGTGGCGAATACGAGGATGCGGTGTTCACCGGCGACGTGTTGCTGATCCGCGGCTCGGGACGCACCGATTTTCAAAACGGCGATCCCTACCAGTCGTACGATTCCATCGTGCACAAGCTCTTTACCCTGGATGAGAAAACGCGCGTGTACCCGGCCCATGACTACAAGGGCTTCACGGTATCCACCATCTGGGAGGAGCGGCGTTTTAACCCGCGGCTTGCCGGTAAGAGCGCCGAACAATACGCCGAGATCATGCACAACTTGCACTTGCCCGATCCCAAGATGATGGATGTGGCCGTGCCGGCTAATCTCGCCTGCGGCCGGGTCGCGTGAAGCGGCGCTGAGAGCCACCATCAGGCCGCCATCAGGGATGGACGCACTGTCGCGCCTGCTGCCCCTGGTCGAGCAGCTACGCAGCACTGAGCGCGGTGCTTACTGGGATGATCTCATCGCCGGCACCCTTGCAGCGATATTGCTCGTTCCACAGAGTATGGCTTATGCGTTATTGGCAGGGCTGCCGCCTGAAACGGGTCTGTACGCCTCTGTTGCAGCGCCGCTCGTGTATGCCCTGCTCGGCACGAGCCGTGCGTTGGCGGTTGGGCCCGTGGCGGTGGTCGCGCTCATGGTGGCCAGCGCGCTCGGCGACTACAGCGGCGCCGATCGACAACTCTGGCTGAGCGGTGCCGTCATTCTGGCAGCCGAAGGGGGGCTGTTCCTTTTGCTCCTGGGAGTGCTGCGGCTCGGAGCCCTGGTCAATTTTATCAGCCATCCGGTGCTCTCGGGGTTCACCAGCGGTGCGGCGGTGCTGATCATCCTGAGCCAGATCAAGCATCTGACCGGGATAAACCTAGCGCATGGTGATGCGCTCGAGACGGTGCCGGCGCTCATTAGCCGTCTCAGCGAGGTCCACGGTCCGACTTTGGTGGTCGCTCTGAGCGCGCTCGTGCTGCTGCTGGCTGGCCGCCGTCCGCTGGTGCGTCTATTGCTACTAACTGGCATGAACGCTCGTGGCGCCACATTGACTTCGCGCACGGTGCCACTGATGGTTGTCATCGTAGCCACTTTGGCGGCGGCAGCGCTCGATGCGCACAATGCCCTTGGCTTGGCCGTGGTGGGTAGCGTTGTGGCGGGGCTACCGATGCCGTCGCTTGATTTCCTGGGGGCTCCTGGCTGGCAAACACTATTACCTTCGGCCGTTTTGATTGCCTTGGTAGGTTATGTGGAAAGCGTGTCAGTGGCTCAGGCGCTGGCGGCACGCCGACGCCAGAGAATCAATGCCAACCGGGAGCTCATTGCCCTCGGCGCTAGCAACATCGCCGCTGCGGTAGTCGGCACCATGCCGGTAGCCGGGGGCTTTTCGCGCTCCTTAGTCAATTTCGATGCAGGCGCTCGCACGCAGCTTGCCGGCATTATCACCGCTGGATTGGTTGGTGTAATCGCGCTGTTTTTCACCAGCTGGCTCCACCATCTACCAGAGGCCGTACTGGCAGCAGTCATCGTAATTGCCGTAGCGCAACTGATCGACATAGACGCTGCGCGCCGGGTCTGGGCCTATGACCGAGCTGAAGGTATTGCCTTAGTGGCCACGGCTGTCGCGGTCTTGAGTCTAGGCATCGAGCTCGGATTGCTGTTGGGCATCGGCTTGTCACTGGCGCTACACCTGTGGCGCACCGGTCACCCGCACATCGCCGTGGTCGGCCGTCTTCCCGGCAGCGAGCATTTTCGTAACGTAAACCGCCATGTGGTGGAAACCAACGCGCGGGTGCTGGCGGTGCGCATCGACGAGAGTATCTATTTCGCCAACGCCGCCCAAGTCGCTAATTTCATTACCTTGAATCTGGCAGCCGCGCCGAATACGCGGGACTTGCTGCTGGTTATGGCCGCGGTCAATTCCATCGACGCAAGCG
>JAKDMK010000017.1 GCA_030452365.1 Nitrococcus sp. | reverse complement strand
AGGAGGGGGTGAGTAGTTACCAGGTATTAAGATCTGGCTCGTGGGTCAAGAGCAAATTTGTTAGGCGAGCGCTATGAACCGCCCGCAAGAGAGTGGGAGTCATTGGCTCGTTCTTGCGCGCTCAGCGATGCCATGATTGCGGACTGGGCTCGCCTACAGCCAGCCGGCGCGCCGGAACCGGTAATAAAGATATCCGCAGACTGTCGCGATGACCCCTAGCGCAGCCGCATAGCCATACTTCCACTTCAGCTCGGGCATGAACTCGAAGTTCATGCCCCAGATCCCGGCAAGGACGGTCGCCGCCGCGAATATGGCTGCCCACGCGGCGAGGCGCTTGTTCACCTCGGCCTCGTCGATGGCGACCATGGACAGATTGACCTGGATGGCCGTCGCGATGGTCTCACGGATGGTATCGATGGAGGTGTTGATGCGCTGGAGATGATCGTAGACGTCGCGGAAGTAATCATGGGTGTGACCAAAAGGCGTGGGCACGCGACCGCCAAACAGGCGCCCTGTCGCCTCCATCAGCGGCGCGACGGCGTGCTTGAGTATCGTCGCCTTGCGCTTTAGCTGATAGAGGCGCTGGATGCTGCTGCGCTCGGTACCCTGGGCGAGCATCTGCTCCTCGATGGTCTCAAGCTCCATCTCCAGCTCCTCGGCCACCGGGAAATAGCGGTCGACCACCGCGTCCATGAGCGCATAGAGCACGAAGGCGGAGCCCAGGCGCAGCAGCTGCGGCTCGCTCTCGCAGCGCGCACGCACGTTCAGGAATGCGCGCTGGCTGTGATTGCGCACCGAGAGTACGTAGTTCGCGCCGACGAATACGTTCAGCTCGCCCTTGTGGATCTCGCCGTCCACCAACTCGATGGTGTGTATGACGACGAACAGCGAGCCATCGTACTCCTCGACCTTGGGACGTTGGTGACCGTGCTGGGCATCCTCCACCGCAAGCTCATGGAGCTGAAATTCCACCTGCAATCGGTCCAGCTCGGAGGGCTCGGCGTCGCGCAGCGCGACCCAAACGAAGCAGTCCGGCATTTTGACATAGTTGCTGATCTCCGAGATCTGAATGTCCCGCAGCTTCTTGCCTTCCTGATAGACGACGCAGTTGATAAGCATGTATTTGACTCCGCGAGACCGGGATGCGTGACAGTGCCAAGTGTATGACGTATTCATCAGCCGCTCAGCCGGCATGAGGGCTCTTGGGCCTGCCGGTATGGATAGAGGCGTGTACAACACCTCATTCAGGGGCGGACAGTTAGCAACCTTATCGAAGGCTCAGAGGTCGAGCTTACTTCTCAGAGCCTTGACTCGGCCGCGCTTGACCTTACCCTCCAGGCGCTTTTGCTGAGCGCCTCGCGTGGGCTTGGTCGGTACGCGGGGTTTGTGTGGGACCATCACGCTTTGTATGAGCTGGCGCAGGCGGTTCAGGGCGTCCTCCCGATTGCCCTCCTGGCTGCGCCGGCGCTGAGCCTTGATGACCAGCACGCCCTCCTTCGTGAGCCGCTGGTCACTTAGCGCCAGAAGTCGGTCCTGGTAGCGCGCAGAAAGCGATGACCCTCGTATGTCAAAACGCAGGTGAATGCCGGTGGCAACCTTGTTCACGTTTTGGCCGCCCGGCCCCTGGGCCCGAATCGCGGTAATGTCGATTTCGTGGAGCGGGATCTGTATTCGCTTGGAGATCTTCAGCATTTCAAAGTCACGAATCACAGTATCTGTATACTGATTGTGCTGGAATCGGCGCTAACTCCCCGTGATTTGGCATTGCGTCGAACTGGGCGACTTAGATCGGTGCAGGCACGGAGTCGGCCTCATTATGCTACCGCACGCGGCTTGCCAGAACAGCGCTCGAGCGGGGCCGCGGCTTGCCGGGGGCGCCGTCGATTGCGGGCCAAAGCCGGCTCGGGTAGGGTTGAACTCATTGAAGCAGACAGCAATCTTCTATCCCTGAGAGGTTGTCTATGTCCATGTTCAGGTTTCTCCCGGGGATTATCATCATCCAGGCTGCGACTGCAGCCCTTGTGCTCGCGGTCGTGCGAACCCCGGAGGCGAACTGGCTGCTCTACGCGCCGCTTGGCCTAATTGCGAGCTTTCTGACCGCCTTCTGGTTCGCTTCCATTGCCAAACACATCAAGAACGATGCCGTGGCCCGCCTGAAGGAGCAGTCGGTGCGGGAGCGAGAGCGACTGCTCGTGTCCACCGAGAAGGCGAAGAATCGGTTTTTCGAACAAGCGCACAAGCGACTCGCCAAGGAAAGCAGCCGAGCTCATGCCAAGGCCAATTTCAAGGTGGGAGCGGCCGTCGTCGGCGCCGTGGGCGTGGGGGTAGGACTGCTCGCGATGCAATTCCTGACCTTGGGGTTGTTGCCTTTGTTTGCGGCCGCTGGGGGGCTGGTGGGATATGGAGTGCGCGCCCGGCAGGAGACTCTGCTGCGCAAGGGAAAGGTGGCCACAGGGCTGTTCGCCCGGCGTCAGTCCACAAAGTTGGTCAAGGCGGGAACGTCTCTGCCAATACCCTCGCTCTTGAAGCGCGGCCCGACAGGCGAGCAATGAGCGAGGCCATCCGGCGCAATTCCTTTTTCGAAGGCCGCTACTGCAGGCAGAGGGCCGGGGCCGTCGGCGCGTTATTTATAGTTGTTTGCGGCTCCTTTCCTCGCGCCCGCCAGCCGATTCCACTGCCGCGTCGGGCGCTGGGTCATGGTCTAGTGCATTGCGCACCAGGGTAGTATCGCGCGCATCCTGCCCAGCCGCCGCGTTGATTGGCTCGACCGTGGGTTCGGCGCGCTCACGCGCGGACTGAGGCTGTGCTTCGCCCTGCTCGCGCCGCTCCTTGGCGACTCGGCCTACCGCTGCCCGCGCTATCAGACCATGTGCCGCGGCATGCTCGGCCATCCTGAAACTATTCGAGGCCAGCAGCAGCGTACACCCGGGCCCCGCGATCTGCTTGGCGAGCGCTTCGATCTCATGGGTACGGCGTGCGGCGCGACTGATATCGCGGATGTAAACCGCCTGCACTTTGCCGGGAAATTCGCGGATCACCTGAGCATACGTTTCGGGATCACGCTGCCCGCTGTCGCCGATCAGCACGAACGGCAAGTCCTTGTACAGCGTCAACATGCCGCGGATCATCTCGAGCTTGTGCGCCTTGGCCTGGCGCGGCAACGGCCGCTGCAGGGTCACGCCCCATTCGCGCAGAAACAGCAACGGGCCGACGGGAATGTTGTGGATGTTGAAGAAAGCATCCAGCGTCTCGTAGAGGCTCCAGGGGCCGCGCGAGACGTATAGCAGCGGATTGATTTCATTGCCCGAAATCCCGTGATGCAGCGCACGGTAGAACGCGGCCACGCCGGGGAAAGCGGTGCGGCTTGCCGCACCCTCGACGAAAAGCCGCCACAGCATCATCAGCTTGTTGGCAACGCCGGTGTATACGACAGTATCGTCGATGTCGCTGATTACGACGAATCGCGCCGAAGCAGGCGGAATGAATACCTGGGCTTGGCTCTTGAGGCCTACCTTGGGCTCTAATACCTCAAGCGCCAGGGCGTGCCAAAGTCGGTTGGCTGCCGGCGCCGATCCCGGCGCCATCTGTACCCGGAAGTAGCCGTCCCGGTCGGTGGTCGTATGCTGTTCATTGCCATAAAAACGCGCGGCAATGCGTACACCGCCCGCGCCCCGGCGAGTGAAATGTCGCGCCGCGGCGAGCAGATCGTAGCTCCAGGTACCATCCGGGCGTCGAGTCTGTCCAATGCCGGACTGGCGCAGCACGCGCCCTACGACGAATATTTGTTCAGACGAGCCGTAGCCGCGGTAAGGGTGGAGAACGAGGCCGTTTTTCTCCGCATCGACTCTTACCGATTTGCCAAGAATACGTACCGCGCGCCGCAGCGCATACCACCTGCGGTGGCCCATCATCGATCCTCGATTGCATGAGATAAAGGTTAGGGCCTGCGCAGTGTGGAACGATACCATGGTGGCCACAAGGTCAAATTTACATTCCGCGTCGATTTTCATCCCGGTCGACGATGAGGAGGCCGCGGCGCTGCCGTTCATCGGTAAAGATGCGCCGCGTGGATCGACACTATGGACCACGACTTGCACCCCGGCGGCAGGCAGGGGCGCTTGCAGCGCAAGATGGTTCTTCCCGGCCTGACCAAGATCGGTCTCGCGCTTCTGCAACGCCATGCCGATTCGCAGGGGCAGCGGTTTCTGGGCTCTCTGGATAAGCAACTCAAGCCCCACGCTTGTTCCTCCGAAGATCAACCGGGCCGGCTGAGCGGGTTTGGCGCATTTGTTTTTTTTGATCTGCATAAGCCAGAAGGAGAAAAGCCATGAAAAACAGCGCAGCCCCGGGCGCAATACTCAGCATATCCATCGCGGCCGCCATGCTGGCCGCCTGCGGCTACAGCGGCAGCGGTGGCAGTGGCACAACCACGTCCAGTAGCAACCAGACCGGCACTGCCAGCGGCACCGTACAGGGTTTTGGCAGCATCTTCGTCAACGGGCGTGAATTCGATACCAGCAGCGCCAGCTTCGTCATCGACGACCAACCGGGTGGCACCGAGCTCGATTTGGCCGTGGGCAATGCGGTCGAGATCAAGGCGACGTTCCAGGAAGACGGAAGCGCCATTGCCAGCGAGGTGCGCTTTGATGCCGAGCTTGAAGGCGAGATCGCCACACTCGACCTCATAAATAACAGCTTCACCGTCGCCGGGCAGACCGTGTTTGTCAGTGGTACGACTTTCTTCGAGGGCGCCAGCGGCTTTGCCGACTTGAGAGTCGGCAACGTGGTGGAAGTCAGTGGCAACATCGATGCCAACGGCGATCTCCTTGCCTCCAGTGTGGAGGTGCAGCAGAACCCCGCCAACGAAGTCGAGGTGAAGGGCACAGTGGAGAATCACGACAGCGCAAACCGGAGTTTCGTTATCAACGCGCTAACCGTGGCGTACAGCGGAGCTGTACTCGATCCGGTCGATCTCCAGGTCGATGACGGCCAGTTCGTGGAGGTCTCCGGCACGCTCGCCGGGGAAACGTTGACCGCCGGCAAGCTGGAGCTGGAGGACCGCGTGCCCATCGCGGCAGGCGATGTCGCTCTGATCGAAGGCATCGTCGGCACCGTAGACTCAGCGTCCACGTTCACCCTGGTCAG
Source organism: Nitrococcus sp. (assembly GCA_030452365.1). Classification (GTDB taxonomy): domain Bacteria; phylum Pseudomonadota; class Gammaproteobacteria; order Nitrococcales; family Nitrococcaceae; genus Nitrococcus. Next base: position 9,400 of record JAKDMK010000017.1, on the reverse strand, counting down.
CGGCGTGCAGGTCGCGCACGATAGCGACACCGTGTTTGAGGGCGGAACCGCGGCCGACATCCAGCCGGGCGCGCGGATCGAGGTCGAGGGGGAAGTCGACGGCAACGGCGTGCTGCAGGCGGTCACTATTGAGCTCGAAAACGGCGAGGACGATCCGGCCGTCGAGGTCACGGCGCAAGTCGATACAGTGGATACGAGCAGCGACACCCTCACTTTGCTTGGCGTTGTGGACGTCCAGGCAACCGACGATACCCGCATCAAGGACGACCGCGACGGCGTGAGGGCGGGCTTCACCGTCGACGCCATCCAGCAGGGAGATTACGTTGAGATTGCCGCCATCATCGAGGGTGACAGCCTGTTCGCAACCCGGATCGAACGCGGCGAGCCTGAAACCAACGATACCGGGGTCGTGGAGGTCAAGTTGCAGGGACCGCTGGCAAGCGAGGATACAACCAACGGGACGATTATAATCAGTGGTGTGACCGTCGACTTCGGCGAAGACACGGAATTCGAGGATGCGCAGGAAACCCCCATCACCATGGAGGTATTTTTCGATCTCGCGGAAACCGCCGATGTGGCCAAGGTTGGTGGCACCTTCGACGGCAACCTAATCAACGCCCGCGAAGTGTCACTGGAATGACGGCTCCTCGGAACAGAAACAAGACTGTGGGAATAGCGCCTGGCGGCTATTTTGCTTTCTCCCACCGGCCCTTGAGATCGGCGAACGCTTTATAGGTCCCTGACGGCGTGCGCTTGTCCGCACTCGCACCGAGCGGGCTCGCAGCCACATGGCGCGAATGCTCGTTTTCATGGCAGTAGAGGCAGAGCAGCTCCCAGTTGCTGCCATCGGCCGGGTTGTTGTCGTGGTTGTGGTCCTTGTGGTGCACGGTAAGCAGCGAGAGATTGGCGCGCTCGAACTCGCGCGCACAGCGCGCGCAGATCCACGGCTGCAGCTTGAGCGCTTGCGCGCGATAACCCCGTTCACGCTGCGCGCGGCTGTGCTGCGCCGCAGCAACGAGCCGGTCCAGCTTATCGGCATCCGGCGTTGTCTTCTTCGGCATGCGGATACTCTGCGAGCCGCCTATTGGCGAGACACTTCGTTCGCGCGCATCGGGCTCAATAGATCAAATCCCATTTCAGTGGCCCTGTTGTGCCGTTTGGCCGCTCCAGCGTAACACCAGTTCATCCACGCTCTGGATCCCTTTGCCGGGCAAGGCATGGTTCAGCATGGCCTGGCCGGCGCCGCCGGTGAGCTCGGCGAGACGCTTCTCCCAGATGGCCTGATGGGCATTGGGGCATTCGCCCCAGTCGAAGAGATGCGCCTGCGACACTTCGATAATTCCCGCCTCGACCAGCCGGCTCACCTCCACGGCTTCCGCGGCACTGCACAGACGGCTGCCAATGATGCGGGCGCTGGGCATCAGGATTCGGCACTGGCGCTCGCATAGCGTGGGAGCATAAAAGCTGTAGCGCCGTTCGGTCATGTCCTCGCAGTAGACAACACGGCCGCCATGAGGCGCCACCAGCATCGTCGAGAGGGCGAGCGTGTTCTGGCCGGCGCGCTCGATAATTACATCAGGAATGCCGCCAGGATTGCGGCTGCCCCGCAGCAATTGACGCAAAGCCCGCGTCAGGGGTTTAACGGCCTGATCGCAGAACGCACCCATTACCTGCTTGAAATGCCCGCTTTCCCTCTCGCGATCGGGCAAATCCGGCAGGGTCGCGGGCCAGCGCAGCTCGGGCACGCGGCGCTGCAGCGCCTCGATGGAAAGAACTCCGGCAATGGCCTCGTCGAATCCCAACGAACCCACGAAGCGGCGCTGGGCCTCGGTCCGGGTGATGATGGCGATCCGACCCCGCGCGGCACGCACGGCCTCCAGCATCCGCCGCCCGCCGGCCTCGTCCTCCTCGCCCTCCAGCCCATAGTAGAGCAGCACGGTTTCTCCCGCGCGCAGCCTGGCGAGTCGCAGCATATCCGCGGGCGCGGCCGCGCCGGGCTTGCCCAGGAACGTCATATGGCCGCCAGCAGACGTGTCATGCAAGGCAATGGCGCCACCCGCGGCAAGGGCCTGGAAGCTGCGGGCGAAGACCTGCTCGCCGGCGTGGGAGGCGGCATATTCGAACAGCCCCTGGTCGTTTGCGGCACGTACGGCGCTGAGCCACGCCTCCCCCTGCGCCTGCCATTCGGCCCAGCGCGCCGGCGCGGCCGGAACTTTGCTGAAACAGCCCTCAAGCGCGTCGGCTTTTTGGTTGACGACACCCATGCCGCGCTCGCGCATGGCCTTGCCGCACGCCTCGGTAGCGACCATACCGGTAATGCTGGCACCGAAGGCAAGACCCAGATCAACCGCCCAACGGCCGCTGCCGCCGGCCGGGTCATCGACCAGCAGCCGTTTGCCGCGCTGGATTTCAAGGGCGTTGACGAGACTACGATAGGCCGTGCCGGCGGCGACGATGAAGCTCCCCGCCGCCTCCAGCGGCACACCGGCCGGCAGCGGCAGGCACTGCGGGCCCTGGGCGAGCATAAACTGTTGGTGAGAGCCCGCGGGTGTTTCGTAGCCTTGGTAGGCAAAGCGGGTGCTCATTGGGTCCACAGTCGCACGCGGGTCGAGCAGCTCGCAGCGGCCGGGATAGATGGCCACCAAATCGCCCACCTGAATGCGGCCTTCGGCCTGAACACTCTCCCCCAGCTCGACCACCAGCCCCAGACCGCCGGAGCCGGTGATGTGCTCGTCTTCATCGTGCCGCTCGAAGGCCCGGGTGGAATGGCCGGTTATAACGCTGACATCAGTTGAGCTGAGCTCGGAGGCGAGGACATAGAGCAGCGCATCATTAGGCTTGGGCCGCGGGACCTCGACCACGATTTCTTGTTCCTTCTCCTTGGGCTCGCCCAGATCGGGCTCCCCGGTGGCCGGATCCTTCACCACGGCCCAGGCGTACTGCATTTGCGGCAACGGAGTGACCCCGGGCAAGAAGGGACTGCCCATGGGCAGCAGATAATACTCGTCCTCGAGGCGCTTGAGCTCTTCGGCGCTGAACCGCGGCCGGCGCCGCAGCGGCTGCGCCGGTAAGCGCTTGTCCAGAAAGAGGCGGATACCTTTCTTGCCGCCCTGCTCAGTATCCAGCACGAAGCGAGCGAAGGCCTCTACCTCGGCGGCGAGCCCCGCCTCGAACCCCTGCTCCAGCCCGGTTCTGACCAGCTCGACAATGGCCTCGGCAACCGCGCCGCGGCCCGTGTGTCGGGCCTGCGCCAGGCACTCGCGCAAGTAGGGATCCTGCTCAATTTCCTGCCAATCCAGATCATTGGGGTTGTCCCACTGCGCCCGCTGTTGGCGGCGAAAGCCCATGGTCTCCACGACCGGGTTGTTGGTGCCGCGGGCGCATTGGGCGGCAAGCAGCCGAGCACGGCTGAGCGCGTCGTTCGACCCCGCGACCACCTCATCGAGCAGCCCACCGTCCTTGGCGATATCGGCGGCGATCATGCGCCCGCTAAGCAGCCAGCCGAGCGCGATTGGGATGCTCGCCTGGGTATCCGCGAGCGCGGCTTCCACCAAGCGCGGCAGGCGCTGACTGCCACCAAACCCTGGCGGCAGAAACAGATTGATCTCGGGCTGGCCCATGCGGGTGCGCTCGCTGCCGATCCGGTAATGGCAGGCCATGGCGAGCTCGCAGCCACCGCCCAGCGCCGGGCCGTCGATGGCGGCGATTACGGGCTTTTGCATGGCCTCGATGTGGGCGAAAAGCGTATGAGCCTTGCTCGCCAGATCCCGCGCCTGGGCGGGCTCAGTAATGCTCTCGAGCAGCTCGCGCACATCGGCCCCGGCGATGAAGGAGCCGGCGCGGCGGGCGCTGATCACCATGGCCCTGACTTCCTCGTGCGTATCCAGGTGCTCAAAGCACCTCTCAAGCGCCTCCAGGACCCGAGCCGAGAGGGCGTTGACCGGGGGACGATGCAGCAGCAGGGTGGCGATCAAGGTGCCCTGACTTGCCGGCACGCGGTCGTAGCGGACGCGTATGAATTGCTCATCCTCGAATACCGGCTGCGGCATAGCGCGATCTCCTGTGTTTGCTTGCCTGCGTGGCGGGGTTCGTTGGCGCGAGCGATCCGCCGCACTGTCAAAGTCGTATGCCAATCAGCCGCTGCGCCGGCCGGCGTTCGTCCGCGCCCGCTGCGCACGGTGGCCCTACATCGATCCTAACGCTTTAACGGCCGACTCAGAAGGGTGCCGCGTAGCAACATCGCGGATGAATTCCACGGGCGTCGACATAGCCGTAGTCGCGCAGCACATCCACGATAATGGGGTTGCGCGCAGATCGTTGCCCCGCCACCATTTTCTCCACCGTCATTGCGTTTTGAAGCGCGCCAGGGCTCACGATCTCCAATCGATCAGCGTAGCGGACAACCTCGACCTCGTTGACACGAGTCCAGTCCCGGTGGGCGAGGGCATTGACTACGGCCTCCCGAAGGGCTTGCACCGGATAGTGCCAGCTGCGATCACGGCGGAAACTCTCTCCGCCGTCGTCTGCCTCGTCGCTGACGAATGGTCGTATTCGTTCCACAAAGCTGTCAAACAGCCCGCTCTCCAGACTGTCGCTGCTCCCCGGTGTGCCTTGCCAAAGCCCGACCAAGGGCGCGTCGAGAACGGTGTCGTCGAGCGCGTTATAGCTTTTGTCGTTGCCTTCGAATGCCATCCAGCGGATGCCAGCCTGCCGCAGGAGACGCCGCGGCCGCAGGCCGAACAGAACCAGCCCCACTATGGAGCAGACCGGCGCGTTGTTTTCCACTTCCACCATGAAGCCAAGCTGGGTCAACCGCCGCACCCACGCGCCCTGATCCACCGGCAGTTCATGGTCCCCGACGATGCCCAGCAGGTAGTTCGCGAGCCGCGCCTGGCTGAGGTCGGCGAACCCGCTACCAGAAACGGGCAGGCTCTCCGTATGGAGCAAGCCGCCGCTAGCAAACAGACGGGCCTGCTGTTCACGTGTCGCCCGCCGCGACGTGCTGCCCGCAGACCGGTCACGCTGGAAGATGGGCCGCGAGCCCGACCATCGGATTATTTGAACAGATCAAGGCCTCTATCCATCGATTAGTGTGGCCGCGCTGAGGCAGTGAAAAACAAGACACGTAACCTAAAAGCTTCGGCTTTACTGATGGCCCATAGAAGCGGCTGCCGATCAGCCATGGTTTTCTAACATGGCTGGCCTAACGTTATTCGTTATGCCTTCCCGCCCTTCGGCTTGACAAGGTTTACTTCAAGTTCGTAACCCACAGCATGAGCATAGCGGCGGCCCCCATACGACGCCTGCCTTCCCGAAACAACTCGCACCCAGTACGCTGCAGGTGCTTTATAAACTTCTGGTACTTTTTCAGAGACGGCTGTGAGCTCCATGACGATGCCTCGGGGTTGCTAACCCTGCAATATACTTGCGCCTTCTTCTCTTGGCACCTAACGGAGTAGCGATATGCGGTGCATCGGGGGCCAGGCTCGATGCCCGGCATCCGATGGACGTATCATTGCTAGTTCGATGGCGCTACGCGCCCCACACCGCTACTGAGCGAAGGGCCCAGAGCGGCTCCAAGCCATATTCGGTGACCGGTTGGCTTCATGGCTTCGATAGGCCTCCCTTTAGCGCGCGTATCGCTACTGCGTTCGCCGGTGCGCAGCGCCAGCGAGCGCAGTAGCTCAGCGGCAAAGACAAGCTGGTATGGCTCTTGCCGACCCAAGAGGCATGACGGATTGTCGTTGTTTGTCTACAGCACCCGGTTAGGTTCCCTTTCTCTTGACGACGAGGTCAACATTGCGATCCAGTATGTGCAGGAGCGCGACAAGTTGCTTCATAGACTTTCGCGTATTAGCCGGATCCAACAAGCGATAAAGCTGTGGGACTGACGTGTTGAGCCTCTTAGCTATCTGACGACGGCTAAGAGCACTGCTCTCAAGGCCCTCCCTTGCCTCAACAGACAGCTTGTAAGTGAGCAGATCGGCAAGGTACTTCGGGTCTTCGTTATACTCCAACACTTGCTCAATATGAATGGAGTTCTGCTTACCGGATTTCAGGAAGTACGTAAATGCCTCATTACCAAGCTCCTTATCCACGAACAATTCCTCGATCGGGTCTTTTGCATTCGGCCGAACATCGGCTTTCGAGTAAGGAGATGGAAACTCGGCACCGGAGCGCGTGACAATAGTGAACTCGTTCTTTCGATTGCTTGCCACGACATTGCGAATCTTCATAAGGCACCTTCATGCTCAAGCTCCGTAATCAGCTCGATTAGGCGTTGGTTCGCTTTTCCTTGCATCGGGAGCCGGCGTTCCAGGTCCCACTTCACGATAAGCTTGGAGCCTCCCACCCATTGAGCCCTTGCATCTGTTGCGATCGCAGACTCGCGGGGCGCAGCGAGGCCGGCCAGGCTACCTGACACCTGAGTCCCCGAGGCCGCTATCGGGAACCAATTGCGCCCGAGCTGCATCCTAAGGCAGCCAACAAAAGGTTCCATACACGGCCCGACACGCGATAGTCTTCATCCTCCCTCGTGCTCGCGGCGGATTCCTATTGCAGCGACGCCGCACGACGACCTGCACCGATGGCGTACACACATGAACAGAGGTACAAGAAATGAAACCCAATAATGCATCTGAACACGCGCTTCTGATCGAAACGGCGCAGGATTCACGCCGGCGTTTTCTCCGCCAGGCCGGCACTGCGACTTTCTCCGGCATCGCCGTGGCACTGCTCGGTGGCTGCACCATCACGCGCGCGGCCGGCACGAGCACGGCCAGTGACGCGGACGACGCGGTGGCGAAGGACGTGCGCATCCTCAATACCGCCGTAGCGGCGGAGTACGAGGCGATCGCCGCCTACCAGGTTGGCGCCGAAAGCGGTCTGCTGAAGCCGCAAGTGCTGAAGGTGGCGTTGAATTTCCAGAGTCAGCACAAGCAGCACGCGGAGGCGCTCGCGAGCGCGGTGCGCAAGCTCGGCGGCGAGGCGGCAGATCCGAAGACGCACTACAATTTTCCTGTCGATAAGCTAAAGTCCCAAGAAGACGTCCTGCAGTTCGCCGCCGGGCTGGAGCGCGGCGCTGTCAGCGCCTACGTCGGCGCCATTCCGCTATTCGACCACCGCGAGCTCTCAGGCGCGGCTGCAAGCATTCTGGCGGACGAGGCGATGCATTGGGCCGTGCTACGCCATGCGCTGGGGCTGGACCCGGTGCCGCAGGCGTTCTATTCGTGACGCGCATCGGTCCCTGGTTCCGCGTGCCAGTCTGTGCCGCGGTGCTCTCGCTCGCGGCGGCGGGGTGCGGCGGCGCTCCTCCCTTCGCGGCGGCCGCCCCGCCGCCCGGCGATCCCGCCGCGGGCAAGCGTGTGTACGTTCGCTGCATCGGCTGCCACTCGCCGGCTCGCAACCGCACTGGGCCCCGGCATTGCGGGCTTTTCGGACGGCTGTCGGGTACTGTTCCTGGCTTCGATTACAGCGCAGCCATGAAGAAGGCGGCAATTACCTGGAACGCGGAAACGCTGGACTGGTTTCTGCTAGACCCGATGGAGGCCATTCCGGGCACCAGCATGACCTTTGCGGGCGTCAAAGATGCCCGCGAGCGCCGCAACCTCATTGCCTATTTGGCGACGCTGGACGCCGATTCGCAAGCATGCCGCAGCGTGGCAGCGAAGCTGCGCAAAGAAGGTTGACGTGAATACTAAAGCGATGCGCGAGGAGCAGGCGCAGGGGCCGATCGATGCCCTGTTGCTCACCGAGGTGGCGGCCGGCAACCAGGAGGCGTTCGCCGGCATCATCCGCCGCCACAACCAGCGGATGTTCCGCATCGCGCGCAGCATCGTCACCGACGATGCAGAGGCGATGGACGCCGTGCAGGAAGCGTTCATTGCCGCTTATGAGCGGCTCGGCGATCTGAAGGATCCGGCGGCGCTTGGCGTTTGGCTGGGCCGCATCGTGCGCAACACCGCGCTTATGAGGCTGCGAAGCGCTCGCCGGTATCTGTTCATGGACGATTCTGATCTCGAAAACGTTATGGAGCTATCAGTGCTACAGCTGCCCCAGCGATCGCCGGATGGCGAAGTCGCCAACATACAATTGCGCCGCCTACTGGAGCAGTGCATTGACGAACTGCCGGACGCTTTCCGCACGGTCTTCGTGTTGCGCGCGGTAGATGAGTGCAGCACGAGTGACACGGCCGAGATCCTGGAGATTGAGCAAGCCACGGTAAAGACGCGCTTTCACCGCGCCAAACGTCTGATCCAGCAGCGGCTGCTCGCCTGCGCCGAAGCGACGGGCGTCGGCGTGCATGAGTTCGCCGGCCACCGCTGCGACACAATTGTGCACAACGTGATGGAAGCCCTGAGGCAGAAACAGCTACGGTAACAAGAGTGGAGAGCCCGCTCTCGCATTGTTGTACCAGACGGAGCCGAGTGTGCCAGCCATGGCCTGGCCTATCCGCATTGAATTTCCCGCCGCGCTCTACCCACGAGCGCGCTCCGGCGCGGCAGTGAAGAAGAAACTGCCAAGCCACGCAAGGCATCCCAGCACGGCGATGACTATTAGCAGGGTACCGGTGGACTGCTGCTGGCCCGGGAGGTAGGCATTACACAGCCGTACCGGCGCCAGCAGGTAGAGCCAGCCGATCACGGCGAACATCGGTAGCAGGTTGCCCAGGAACAAGCCGCGCCCGATCATGCCGGCAGACCGCCAGGAAACGGCCAGGGCGAAGCCCACGCCAAGGCTTAGGGATAGGAATTTTGCCGCTTCAACCCAAGGCTGGGTAATCGCGTCGTCGAGGGCCTTGGGGATCATCCAGAAGGTGCTCACCGCGGCCGCGCACAGCAGGCCGCTGACGCCGTAGCGATTCCAGGCGGCCAAGCGCGCCTGCCAACGGGAGCCAAGCCCACGGGCCATCAATACACCGGTTACGACCAGCAGCGGGAACTGGACCAGCATGTGCAGCCGCATATCCGCTTCCAGCCAACCGCGCACCGGGGGCAGCGCAAGTACCGTGAACACGGCTACTGCCGCGATCGGCGCCGCCCGCACGTCGTTAGCGAACATGGACAAGCTGCGGGCGAGCCCGCACTGGCTGCTGGCGAACCTGATTCGGGGCGTTGGGGGCCGCTGCCGGCGTGCCGGCCGCCAGGTAATCGGGAAGTAGTGGATTGGTCCACAGGTTGGCCAGGTCGACGACACGCGTAAGCCGAGCATTTTCCTCCACCCACAGCAGGGCGGCATTGTGCAGAAACCCGTCCAGCCCATTGGGGATGACGATCACGTCGAAGAATCGCAGCAGATCCGGCAGGTCGGCGGGATCGGCCACCCGAGCCACGCGCCAGATGTCAGGATCGGCGTCCATGCGCCCGGCGTAGGCGGCCAGCGCCGGGATATCGTCATGCTT
>JAKDMK010000523.1 GCA_030452365.1 Nitrococcus sp. | reverse complement strand
GTGCATCTACATCGACCCGCCCTACAACACCGGTAACGAAGGCTGGGTGTACAACGACAACGTCAACAGCCCGGAGATCCGCAAGTGGCTCCACGAAGTCGTCGGTCGCGAAGGCGAAGACCTTTCGCGCCACGACAAATGGCTGTGCATGATGTATCCGCGCCTCGTACTCCTCAAACAATTCCTGCGATCAGACGGTGCAATCTTCATCTCCATAGACGATAACGAAGTTGCAAAGCTGCGACTGTTGATGGACGAAATTTTTGGAGAAACGAACTTCATTGCAACGGTTCTTTGGCAAAAGGTGTATTCGCCTAAAAATTCCGCACGACACTTATCAGAAGATCATGATTACGTCGTTCTCTACGCAAATCGGGCGGACGCTTGGTCACCGAATCTGATCCAGCGGAACGAGGGGCAAGATCGTGCATATATGAACCGGGACAATGATCCACGCGGCCCGTGGAAGACGAGTGATCTATCGGCTCGGAACTTCTACGGAGAAGGCACATATTCGATCCCTTGCCCTGCCGGTCGCGTCATCGAAGCCCCCCCACGAGGACGTTACTGGACAATTTCAAAAAATAGATTTGACGAGCTTGACCAAGACAACAGGATTTGGTGGGGAAAAAATGGAAACTCCATCCCACAGTTAAAGCGGTTTCTTTCAGAGGTGAAGCAGGGCGTAGTTCCGCAGACAATGTGGTTCTACGGCGACGTCGGGCATACCCAGGAAGCCAAGAAGGAACTTGTGTCAATCGTTCCATTCCAGACATCCAACGATGTTTTCATTACACCCAAGCCAACTCGCCTGATCCAGCGCATCCTCCAAATTGGAAGCGAAAAGCATTCATTGATTCTCGACAGCTTCGCGGGTAGCGGGACGACGGGTCACGCGGTGCTGAAGCAGAACGTCGAGGACGGCGGCAACCGAAAATTCATACTCGTCGAGATGGAGGAGAAGATTGCCCGCGACGTGACGGCCGAGCGCGTGCGGCGGGTGGCGCAGGGCTACACGAACAGCAAGGGCCAAGCCGTCGAAGGGCTTGGCGGCGGCTTCCAGTTCTGCAAGTTGTCCGACGAACCGTTGTTCGCGGCGGACGGTTCGGTGCGCGAGGATGTCACGTTTGCGCAGTTGGCGGAGTTTGTGTGGTTTGTCGAGACTGGCTCGGGACTGCCGGCCCGCGCTTCGACTTCGCCGTCCAAAGGACGGCTACGCTCAGCACGAACGGCGTTTAATTCACCGTTGATTGGCGTTTGTGAAGGGCGTGCGGTGTATCTCTTGTACAACGGCATCCTCAAGGACAAATCCGTGAACGGCGGCAATGTCCTGACCGGCCCGGTACTGGCATCGCTGCCGGCGCATGACGGACCGAAAGTGATTTACGCCGCCGCCTGCCGCCTCGGCGCCCCGCGCCTGCGGCGCGAAGGCGTCATCTTCAAGCAAACCCCCTACGCGCTGGACATTTGACGTGACTTCCGACGATCTTCGCGTTTTGATTATTGCCGGCCCAAACGGAGCCGGCAAGACCACGTTTGCAAACGAATTCCTGCCGCAAGAGGCAGGGTGCCCCGTATTCATCAACGCCGATCTGATTGCGGCCGGCATTTCGCCGTTCGATGCGGACAGGGAAGGCATTCAGGCGGGGCGGTTGATGCTGAATGAAATCAGTCGGCATTTTGCCGCACGCGAGAGTTTCGCCTTCGAGACGACGCTCGCCGGCCGCGGTTACGCTCGTTTGATTCCACAATGGCGTGCCGCCGGTTACAAGGCCAAACTGCTTTTTCTCCGACTCAATAACCCGGAAGAGGCTATTGCGCGAGTCGCGGAGCGTGTCCGGCAAGGTGGCCACGACATCCCGGAAGCCGTTATTCGCCGCCGCTTCCATGCAGGTTGGAAAAACCTGAAAACGATCTACACACCAATAGTCGATTATTGGGCCATTTATGACAACTCCGGAAGGCTGCCGGAAGCGATCGACTGGAGTACTCGCCATGAGTAACAAACCCATCACGGAGGCCGAGGATCCGGACCTTCGTCACTCTCTTGCCGCCCTGCGACGTGCGGCGTTGCGGGCTCGAGAAGTGGCCATTCGAACGGGCACGAGGCTCATCGTCTCCGAGCAAGGCCGCATTCGTTACCTCGACCCCCGGAGTCACGATATAGCCGAGCCGGAAGCCCATTACGGTGAAGACGAATGAGCGCATTCGTCCCTAAACAGTATCAGCAGGCGGTGCTCGATTCGG
>JAKDMK010000522.1 GCA_030452365.1 Nitrococcus sp. | reverse complement strand
GTTATGGCGCCCAGGCAGGCGCAGGCGTAGCGGCAAACTCTCACCGCCCCAATGCAGATCGAGCCCGCCGTCCACCGCCACGCGCGCGCGAATCTCGGCCTGGCGAATGAGCCCATAGGTAACACAGCGCCTGGGTCCGGCAAGCCGCCGCCAGAGATCCGCAAAGGCATCATCGGCGTTGATTACGGCGATGCCATCGTCAGGCAATGCCTGAAACAGCTCGCCCTTGCAGCGCGCGACCCCGGCGACCGAGCCAAAGCCTGCCAAGTGGGCTGGACCGATGTTGGTGATCACGCCGACGCTCGGGCGAGACCACTGCGTCAGGCGCAAAATTTCACCCGGCCCGCTGGCACCGAGCTCCAGTACCGCGTAGCGCTGGCGCCGCTGCAGGCGGCACAATGTCAGCGGCACGCCAAGCTCATTGTTGTAGTTGCCCGCGGTGGCCAAAGTCGCCCCGCTGCGGGCAAGTATCGCCGCCAGCATCTCCTTGACGGTGGTCTTGCCATTGCTGCCGGTAACGGCTACGACCCGAGTCCCGCTGCACTGCCGCCGCACCCAGCAGCCCAGGGCGACCAGCATCTGGCGGGCATTGGGCACGATCCACTGCGCGAGACGCTCCGGCACGGCTCGCTCCACCAATGCCGCCGCGGCCCCGGCCGTACTGGCCGCGCTCACGTAGTTGTGACCGTCCACTCGGTTGCCCGGCAGAGCAATGAAAAGCTCCCCAGGCTGTACCATGCGCGAGTCGATGGCTGCCCCGACGATATCCGCATCCGGCCCGCGCAGATGCCCGCCCAATTCGGCGACTAGCCGGCTGAGCGGTACCGCGTCCATTAATGCAGATCCTCCAAGGCGCGTGTAACGGTCTCGCGGTCGCTGTACGCCAAGCGCTCGCTCCCGACCAACTGATACTCCTCGTGACCCTTGCCGGCAACCAAAATGGCATCCTCAGGATCAGCCGCCCGGATGCTCTGGATGACGGCCTCCCGGCGGTTGGGTATTATTCTCACCCGGCTGTCCGCGTCGGCTCCGGCCTGGATGTCCGCTATGATGCGATGGGGATCTTCGCTGCGCGGGTTATCGTCGGTGATAACGATCAAATCCGCATTGGCGCGCACGAGCGACCCCATGAGCCGGCGTTTGCCCCGATCACGGTCACCGCCGCAGCCGAAGACACACCAGATGCGCCCCGGGAAGTGCTCGCGCATTGCCGAGAGCGCCGCCTGCAAACCCGCCGGGGTATGGGCGTAGTCGACCACCACCCACGGCCGCCCATTACCTCCATAGCACTCCATGCGCCCGGCGACTGGGCGCAGCCGGCGCAGCCGCTCGATGGCCTCCCCCAACCGCAGGTCTAGTGCCAGCAGGGTTCCCAGGGCCGCCAACGCGTTGGCGGCGTTGAAGCGACCGAGCAGCGGCACCCGCAGCGCAGCCTGGTGGCCCATCGCGTCCAAAGCCAGCCGCAGGGCCCGCGGCTGCGCCTCGACGCTAACGCAGCGCAGCACGGCTCCCGCCGCACCGTCAATGCTGTAGCCAATCGTGTGCGCGGGCGCCAGTCGGGCGGCGAGCCGACGACCGAAATCATCATCGAGGTTGAGCACGCAGGCACCGAGGCCGGGCCATGCGAACATCCGCGCCTTAGCCTGCGCGTACGCCTCCTCGGTGCCATGGTAGTCGAGATGGTCCCGGCTTAAGTTGGTGAGCACCGCTACGTTGAAGGGCACGGCCTCCACCCGGTACTGATCCAGGGCGTGGGAGGAAACCTCCAGCACGACTGCCGTTGCGCCGTCGGCCACCAGCCGGGCGAGGCAGCCCTGCACGGTGACGGCATCGGGCGTGGTGTTGACGGTGGCCCGGAGGTCATCGGGAAACCCCCAGCCGAGGGTTCCGAGCACGCCGCAGCGCCCCTCCGGCCGGTCCAGGGCCTGGGCGATGAATTGGCTCACCGAGGTCTTGCCATCGGTGCCGGTGACGCCGACCACCCGTATGTCCCGAGCCGGATTCCCGTAGAAGCGCGCCGCCACGGCGCTGGCGCGGCGGCCGAGTTCCGGCACCGGCAGAGCTATCGCGCCACACCGGGCGCAGGCTTCGGTCACCGCCACGCTGTCGACCCCCTGCACGGGGTCATAGGCGACGGCCGCGGCGCCGGCCGCGAGTGCCGGCTGCAGAAAGTCGATGCCGTGCCGGGCGCTACCCGCTAGCGCAAGGAACAGCGCACCGGGAGTCACCGCGCGGCTATCTAGCGTC
>JAKDMK010000521.1 GCA_030452365.1 Nitrococcus sp. | reverse complement strand
CCTCGCGGGGCTGTCACGGCGAACGCAGGTGCTGTTCTTTACCCACCACGCGCATCTGGTGGAGCTCGCGGAGCGCTCCGTGCACGGCGGGCTGCAGCTGGTCGACTTGTGAGGGTAGATTGGCAATGGCACTGCTGGGAGGGCAAGACCCGCACATGCCGATTGGAGAGCTAACCCCCCACTCCTAACCCCGTCGCAGTCAAGACCAGCCCGTGCAGACAGGATCGGGCATGGGGTGCAATGCTGATCTCAGTCTGTAGAATAGGTAATCTAAGCTAACAGGATGCGGACATCACTCTATAGCAACGGCCGAGCACAGGTCTCAGTAAGATCCGCTGCAGTATTCATATCACGCGCAGGATCAATGCATCAGCAAATAGCAGAGGGTTCTAATGGCTATTCCAGCGACTATCGCAACCAGCAAAGGCAACATCAAGGTTAATTTGTTTGCCGATGCGGCACCCGTGACCGTAGCAAACTTTGTCAATCTGGCGCAGAAAAAATTCTACGATGGGCTCAAGTTTCACCGCGTAATCCCCCATTTCATGATTCAAGGCGGCTGCCCATTGGGCACGGGGACTGGTGGTCCGGGCTATAAGTTTGAAGATGAATTCAGCCCGAAGCTTCGCCATGACAAGCCCGGCGTGCTCTCTATGGCGAATGCGGGGCCTAGGACCAATGGCAGCCAGTTTTTTATCACCCACACACCCACGCCACATCTGGACGACCGCCACACCGTTTTTGGCGAGGTCGTGTCAGAGGCCGACCAAGAGGTCGTGGATAGCATTTCGCAAGGTGATAAGTTGATTAGCGTAACTATAGAAGGCGATGCGACCGAGCTATTGGCAAAACTGAAAGATCGAGTCAACGAATGGAATAAAGCCATAGACAGCAAATTTCCTGACCTAGCCAAGTAATAGAGACCCCCGGCGGTCTGCCAGGCTATTGGGCTGCAAACGCAGTTACACCAGAACAGATACCGTTAGGCGCTTGGGCCGTCGCACGCCAGGGTAGCCGCTCGGGGCGTTTCGAGCGGTGCAGCCTCTTACCTCGCCAATCAATTGCGTCTCGATGACTTCTGGGCCGAGCGCCTGGTGCCCTCGCGCAAGGACAGGCGCTCGCCTAATGGGTTCAAGGCGCTGGTGTGCTACTGTTCTGCTCGCTGCCTCGCGTGGGAACAAAATCTTGCGCCTGATCATATGCCGGAATAGCGGATGCCGGAATAGCGGAAGTCGGAGTAGTTCGACTTACCGTTGAACGGTAAACCTGCGCCTCTTTTATCTTATCGGCAGCAATAAAAAAGCGCATGTAACCGCCGCTCAGTTCCCAGCGTAAGGTCAAGGAGCTGGCATCGATGTGTTCCAGAATCCCCATGTGATGCGAGCCGTCTATGGTAATGATGCGGGTGCGCTCACCGAGATGATTGATTAAATCGGCCACCGGGATATCGTGAAAGCTCGGCTGCGCTGCGGATGCCTCGGCAGCCGCGGCCTGCGCAGCAGCCGGGACGCGGTCGTGGTCGTTGTTAATCCAGAGATACCATACCTCGGAGGGGTTATGGATAGACACACCATTGATTGCGAATGAAACTCGGGCGTGCGTGAGCAATTGTTGTTCGTCCATCCGGTACAGCTTAGCCGTAGCCATAGGCTCTTTGAAATTGAGCTCGATGAGGATTTCACCGCCGTGGGTGGCGAAATCTCGATACTGTGTGAGCAATTCATCGTTCGGCGCAACTTGGCGCTCATGGTAGAGCGCGCGTACAGCTGCAAGATGTCGGTCGAGAAAGGCGGCTACGGGCATGTTCTGCGCACTCGCGCACAACAGGTTGCGCTTGGTGTTAAACCCTCGATCGATATGGCGGATGTGCAAACCGGTCATAGTAACGGGTAGCGCTGCCAGTGCGGCGGGATCCTGCAGAGGAACAAATGGATGGCCCAGGTCGATCGCCGCCTCCAAATGGGTCGTGGCAAGCTCTTGCAGATCGATCGTTAGAGACAGCGCCAGTTGCCGGGCAGGGCTGCGCAGGGCCAGTGCTATATCGGCATAGACCATGCCCTCGCCCGATTGCTCTACAACGGCTTGGCCCAAATCCTCGATGCTCTTACAGCCTAGTGCCGCAAGCGGGGTTTTCCACAAGTAACCATTCGTGGTTTGGTTGAACTGCTCAAAAAGCGCTCCATCCGCTCGCAGCGCAACGCCCTCGGCGTCGACCCGCACAGTGCCGGTGAATTCCCCCGTCAGGAGGCGA
>JAKDMK010000520.1 GCA_030452365.1 Nitrococcus sp. | reverse complement strand
TGGGCCCCGCATTGCCATTTCCGATCCTGGTTGCAAAAGCACCTCTATGACGCGATTCATTTTCATTACGGGCGGTGTCGTATCCTCGCTGGGTAAGGGCATCGCCGCGGCGTCGTTGGGTAGCATCCTGCAGGCGCGTGGCCTCGATGTGACCTTGGTCAAGCTCGACCCCTATATCAATGTCGATCCGGGGACGATGAGCCCGTTTCAACATGGCGAGGTATTCGTCACCGACGATGGCGCCGAGACGGATTTGGACCTCGGCCACTACGAGCGTTTCGTGCGCACGCGCATGACCTGCGGCAACAATTACACCACGGGTCGCATCTACGAAAGCGTCATACGCAAGGAGCGGCGCGGCGAGTATCTCGGCAGCACGGTGCAGGTGATCCCGCATATCACCGACGAGATCAAGCGCTGCATCGAGCAGGGTGCGGACAGCGCCGACGTGGCGCTGGTAGAGATCGGTGGCACGGTCGGTGACATCGAATCCCTGCCGTTCCTGGAGGCCATCCGCCAGATGGGCTCGGAGCTCGGGCGCGAACGCTGCCTCTATGTGCACCTAACCTTGGTGCCATTCATCGGCGCTGCCGGGGAGATGAAGACCAAACCGACGCAGCATTCGGTGAAGGAGCTGCGTTCGATCGGCATTCAGCCGGATATCTTGTTATGCCGGGCCTCGCGTGCGATTCCGGAGGAGGAGCGGCGCAAGATCGCATTGTTCACCGACGTCCAGCCGCGAGCCGTGATTGCCGCGCTCGACGTGGACAATATCTACAAGGTGCCCGATATGCTGCACCGTCAGGGGCTGGATCAGATCGTGGCCGAGAAGCTTGCTTTGGAGCTGCCTCCGGCCAACCTGGCCGACTGGCACCGGGTAGTGCAATCGATGGAGCAGCCCCAGGGCAAGGTGACCATCGCCATGGTCGGCAAGTACGTCAACCTGACCGATGCCTATATATCGCTCAATGAGGCCCTGCGACATGCAGGAATACGCACGCGGGTGAAAGTAGACATCCGCTATGTCGACTCCGAGGAGATCGAACGCGAGGGGCCCGAGATCCTACAGGATGTAGATGCGATCCTGGTGCCGGGCGGCTTCGGCGAGCGAGGTGTGGAGGGGAAGATCGGCGCGGCCGGCTATGCCCGGCGAGAACGTATTCCCTACCTTGGCATTTGCCTTGGGATGCAGGTCGCGGTGATCGAGTTTGCCCGTAACGTCGGCGGGCTCGATGGGGCGCACAGCACCGAGTTCCTGACGCATCCGCAATATCCGGTAATCGGCCTGGTCACCGAGTGGATGAATCCGGAGGGCCTGGCGGAATACCGCGACGAGCACTCCAATCTGGGTGGGACCATGCGCCTTGGCAGCCAGATATGCCGCTTGGTGCCAAACACTCTGGTGCACCGAATTTACGGCAAGGACATGATCCGGGAGCGCCACCGCCATCGTTACGAGTTCAACAACCGTTATGCCGAAGACCTGGAAAAGTCCGGCCTGCGGATCTCCAGCTGGTCGCGGGATAATATGTTGGTCGAGGTGATCGAGCTGCCGGAGCATCCCTGGTTTCTTGCCTGTCAGTTCCATCCGGAGTTCACTTCGACGCCGCGGGATGGGCACCCTCTGTTCACTCACTTCATACGCGCCGCCGCGGATTACCAGATGCGCACCGGCCTCGATCCGGTGGCAACGGCTCGTGCAAGGGAGGGGAGCTAAGCCATGGCAGCGTTCGAGCTTTGCGGCTTTATGGTGGGACTTGATCGGCCGCTGTTTTTGATCGCAGGACCCTGTGTGGTGGAGTCGCAGCAGCTCGCGCTCGATAGCGCCGGCGAGCTCAAGGAAATCTGCCACGAGCTCGAGATTCCGTTCATCTACAAAAGCTCGTTCGATAAGGCCAACCGCTCGTCACACCAGAGCTTCCGCGGCCTCGGATTGGAGGAGGGATTGCGCATCCTCGAGGAGGTCCGCCGCCAACTCGGGGTGCCCGTGCTGACCGATGTGCACGAGGACACGCCCCTTGCCGAGGTGGCGGCGGTGGTCGATGTGCTACAGACTCCGGCCTTCCTCTGCCGCCAGACCAACTACATCCAACGCGTCGCCCGGCTGGGGCTGCCGGTGAACATCAAGAAGGGTCAGTTCCTGGCGCCGTGGGACATGAAGAATGTAGTGGAGAAGGCGCGCGCCGCCGGCAACGACCGCATCATGGTCTGCGAGCGCGGCGTCTCCTTCGGCTACAACAACCTCGTCTCG
>JAKDMK010000120.1 GCA_030452365.1 Nitrococcus sp. | reverse complement strand
TGCAGGGGCCGGTGTTGGCCACCGGCGCATAGGTTCGACGAGACGCGGGTTGCTTGTGCTTATTACTTGCCAATAGTGGAGACGCATGCGGCGCAATGCGCTTCGCTATCGCGCCCTGCGCGGATCTCGCAATCGGCTTGTGCGCAACCATGACGGCGCCATAATCGTGGCCGTAGACCTGGCCATCATGACCCCTCCTGAGGGATCGGGGCGCCCATAAGTACTCCGTGAAAGCCCTGAATCGGTTCGCCGACCGTGAATGCCTCGGGTCCGATCTCGAACATGTGCAGGCGATTGTCAAAGCTGCTGAGCCTCTTCTTGAGAACGCCTATGGCCCTCTGCAGCTGGCCGTCGAACTCCACATAGCGCATGAAGATCACGTTGTCCGAGAGATAGCTGATGCCCATCTCCGAGAGGTGGAATTGTCCGGTCATGGCCTCGGTCTCGCTGATCAGCAGCACCGTAACGCCCATCCGGACCAAGGTCTTGGTGAGCGCATGCAAGCGTGTCTTGACGTCCTCGCCCTCCACGGCAAGCTCGAAGCCGATAACGCTGTCGAGCACGACCATTTTTACGCCGTATTCTTCGACATGCCGGCGCACCCACATGGTGAACTCGTCGGCGAGGTAGCGCATGGGCTCTACCTGTTCGATGGTGATCCGGCCATCGGCAAGGGGTGCTTCCAGCGGCACTCGAAGATCCTTCGCGCGGCGCAGGAAGAAGGCGACCTCTTCCTCGAACAGGAATACCGCCGCCCGCTGCCCCTCACGCGCCGCCTCGGCGACAAACAGGGAGGCCAAGGTCGACTTGCCGATTCCGGATGGCCCGGAAATCAAGGAAACCGTACTCGCCGTCAGACCACCATGGAGAAGGTCATCGATCTTCTTCACCCCGGTGCGCCAAGGCCGGAGTGCGAAATCGCCCAGTCTGCCGGTCGGTGGGACCATGCGTGGGAAGACCTTCAAGCCGCCGCTACCGAGGCGGACATGGTGCATGCCGCAGCGGAAGCTCGAACCGCGCATTTTGGAAACCCGAATAGCCGTCCCGGACGGGCCTGAGTCCAGATTGATCACGCCATCGGCAATGAACTGAAGATCATCATCCGGCAGCTCGCGAGAGCTCTCGGAGGAGAACAATACGGTCGCGCCCTGCTGAGTAAGAAAGCGCAGGAACGACAGCACTTGCTTGCGGTACTGGAAAATGTCCGCGGAGAGAAAGCGAAGCTGGGACAGGGAGTCGATGAACACCCGGGTTGGGTTAATGCTCCTTATCGCCTGTATAATTGAATCGATTAGAGGTTGTTGCTCGACGTCCGCGGCGGAGAAAACGTCGTAGCCCTGCTGCTCGCTAAAGAATTGCGCCGCGGGCGCGAGGCTCAGGAAGGTGATGGCCGTGACGTCGAGTCCAAGCGAGGCGGCGTTGCGGCGCAATTGTTCCTCCGGTTCTTGAAAGCCGATGAACAGGGTCGATTCTTGATCATCGGCGGCGCTGAGAAATTGCAGGCCCAGCGTCGTCTTGCCCTGGCCAGGCCCACCACGGATCAGGTACGAGCGCTGCTGGATTGCCCCTCCAAGCAGAATTTCGTCCAATCCGTCAACCCCAGTGGATAGGTGCTTCATCAGAGCCTCCCTGGCCTGCCCCCAAGATACCGCCAAGTGTGGCAGAAGTTATTGGTATACCGATGATTATTGAATCATGTCAAGGATGATGAAGAGACAAATTGCGAATTTGCGGGCTAGTTCGCTGCGGACACCGTAGGCAGAGGCGAGATGTGAGTGCTTGTGCACTGGCGCCGGTGGCCGAGTGATCGCCGGCCCCGTTGCAACCGCCGAGCAGCGCCGCGCGAGGATGGATTATCGTGGCTGAACTGACGGACCTCATGGCGCACCTCGATTGGATCGACGCCCAGTACGATGGCATGGTGGCTGATCTAATCCACCTGGCCGCTATCAACTCGGGCAGCTATAACGTCGCCGGGCTCGAGCGCATGGCCAACGAGCTCACGCGCCTATTCGGCCCCCTGGGTGGGCAGGTGCGTCGGGTAACACTCGAATCCATCGTACGGATTGGCGATGACGGCGAGTCCGGAACCTGCGAGCTCGGGCCGCTGCTGCACATGCGCAAGCACCCGAGCGCGCCGTTGCAGGTGTTGTTGGTCGGTCACATGGATACGGTTTTTGGTACCGAACATAGCTTTCAGCGCGCCAAGCGCATCAGCGCGAAGCGACTTGAGGGTCCGGGTGTGGCCGATCTCAAGGGCGGGTTGCTGGTGATGCTCAAGGCGCTCGAATGCTTGGAGCGTAGTCCCTGGGCCGGCCGGCTCGGCTGGGAGGTGGTGCTGAATCCGGACGAGGAGCTGGGCTCGCCGGGCTCGGCCGCGCACCTGAGCGCGGCGGCCAAGCGCAATCATCTGGGACTCGTCTACGAGCCGGCAATGGCGGATGGCGCCTTCGCCGCCGCGCGCAAGGGCAGCGGCAACTTCACCGCCTTCGTGCAGGGCCGGGCCGCGCACGCCGGACGCGAGCCTCAGCTCGGGCGCAACGCCTTGCGGGCGGCAGCCGATTTCGTGATCGCTATCGACAACCTCAATGCTCGCCGCCCTGGCGTGACGCTCAACGTGGGCTTCGTCCACGGTGGCGGCCCCGTCAATATAGTGCCCGATCGAGCCGTCGTTCGATTCAATATCCGTTTGTCTGATCCGCGCGATGAGGCGTGGATACACTCGCGCCTTGCGGCCATCGGCCAGGAGATCAATGCCCGCGATGGCATCACGCTTAGCTTGCAGGGTGATTTCGCGCGTAAACCCAAGATCCTCGATACGGTGCATCGACGGCTTTTCGATATTGTTCGCGGTTGCGGGCAGGCGCTGGGCCTGAGCATGGTCTGGCGTGATACCGGGGGCTGCTGCGACGGCAATAATCTGACTGCCGCCGGTCTGCCAAATATTGACACCATGGGCGCGATCGGCGGCGGCCTGCATAGCACGGACGAATATGTCGAGCTTGCGAGCCTGGTCGAGCGCAGCCGACTGAGCGCGCTGCTGCTGCTTGGACTTGCCAGCGGCCGGCTCGACGCGAAACCGCTCAGGGGGTGAGGTAGCATGATGATTATTCGACCCATAGAGCCCGGTGATCTGCCAGCGCTGGAACGGCTGGTCGACGGTACGGGTATCGGGCTGACCTCACTGCCGCGCGACCGCGCCACGCTGGCCCAGCGTATCGAGCATTCGCAGCGAAGCTTCGCGCGCGCGCCGGCCGAAGCCGATGAGAGGGAGGAGCGGCTCTACTTTTTTGTCCTCGAGGAGAGCACCAGCGGGCGGATTGTGGGGACCACCGCGATCAAAGCCGGCATCGGCCTGAGCGAGCCCTATTACAGCTATCGCCTCAGCACCGTCGTGCACGCCTCGCGCGAGCTCGGTGTATACAAATCGATACCGACCCTCTATTTGACCAACGATTACACAGGCTGCGCCGAGATCGGCTCGCTCTACTTGGATCCGGAGTACCGTGGCGGCGGCAATGGCCGGCTATTGTCCAAGTGCCGCTTCCTCTTTTTCGCCGAATTCATTGAGCGCTTTGCGCCCAAAGTGGTGGCGGAGATGCGCGGTGTCAGCGACGAGCTCGGCCGCTCGCCGTTTTGGGACTGCCTGGGGCGGCATTTCTTTTCGATGGAATTCCCCCGCGCCGATTATCTCACCGGGACGCGAGGCAAGACCTTCATCGCCGAGCTGATGCCGCGCAATCCCATCTATGTGCCCTTACTCAGACCCGAAGCACAGGCGGTGATCGGCCGCGTCCATGACCACACGCGAGCCGCGTTGAGCCTCCTGCAGGAGGAAGGGTTTCACTACGAGGGTTATGTGGATATCTTCGACGGCGGGCCGACGTTAGAAGCCCGAGTAGCGCAGATTCGTTCCGTGCGCTACAGCGAGTGCTTGCAAGCGCGCATCGCCGAGGTTACCGAGAACGCTCCGCGGCTGCTGATCAGCAACAGGCATTGGCAGGAATTCCGCTGTACCTTGGCGCCTGCCGAGCGCCACGACAGTGAGCTGCGGATCGACGCCTCAATCGCTCGTGGTCTTGGCATCGAATCCGGGGAACGGGTCCGGGTGGTGTCTCCCAAGTAGCTTAAAGGGATTTTTGGCATCCAGGAGCGGCTTGCCGCGCCGGGCGATGCTCAATCATGGCGCTCCCGGACATAGCTGCCCGGTGCATCCTCGATGGGCTCGATCTTGCCCTCGTCGACACGGCGGGCTTTCACCTTGGCGCCGCCTTTCTGATTCAGCCAGCCGAGCCAGTATGGCCACCAGGAACCTGTGTGATGCTCCGCGGCCGCCATCCACTCCTCGGGGTCTTTCGGGGTGTTGGCGTTGGTCCAATAACCGTATTTTTCCTTTGCCGGGGGGTTGATTACACCGGCGATGTGCCCCGAGCCGCTCAGCACGAACCTTGTGCTGCCGCTTAGCAAGCGTACGCCTTGATACGTTGCCTTCCAGGGCGCGATGTGGTCCTCCCGCGTGGAGAGGAAAAAGGCCGGCACTTTGACCTTCGCGAGATCGATGGGTTCGCCGGCCAGGGTAATGCCACCCGGCTCGCGCAGTCTGTTCTCCAAGTACGTGTTGCGCAGGTAAAATGCATGCATGCGCGCGGGCATGTTCGTCGCATCCTGGTTCCAATGCAGCAGGTCAAAGGGGAAGGGGTCCTCGCCGCGCAGGTAATTGTTGACGAAAAACGACCAGATGAGGTCGTTCGCCCGCAGGCTACTCATGGTGCGGGCCATTTGCGCACCGGTCAGATAACCTTGGCGCTGCATTTGCTCTTCCAACGATCGCAGCTGATCCTCATCGACGAAGATCTCGAGCTCACCCGGATTCTCGAAGTCCAAGAGGGTGGTTAGGAACGTCGCGCTGTGGGCGCGGCGGTCCCCTTTCGCCGCCATATAGGCCAGAGTGCAGGCGAGCAACGTTCCACCCAGACAGTAACCGACCAGATTGACCTCCTTCACACCAGCGGCCTGCTCGATGGCGCCTAGCGCGGCGATCGGCCCTTCCAGCAGGTAATCATCGAAGCCCTTGTTCGCGAGCTCCGCGCTCGGGTTGCGCCAGGAAAGGATAAATACGCTATGGCCTTGCTCCACCAGCCACTTGACCAGGGAGTTCTTCGGCTGCAGATCGAGAATGTAATACTTGTTGATCCAGGGCGGGATAAACAAAACCGGCCGCTTGTATACCTTTTCCGTCGCGGGCTCATATTGGATCAGCTGCGCCAAGTCGGTCTGATAGATCACTTTGCCTCGTGTCAGGGCCAAATCTCGGCCGAGCTCGAAGGCATCCGGGTCGGTCATTCGGATGTCCAACGTGCCGCCGCCGCGCTCCAGATCCTCCAGCAGGTTATTGAGCCCCTTAAGCAGGTTCTGCCCGCGGCTTTCGATCGTCTTTTCCAGAATCTCCGGGTTGGTGGCGAGATAGTTGGAAGGGGACAAGGCATCGATGAACTGCCGGGTGTAGAAATCGATCTTCCTCTCGGTCTTGTCATCCAGGCCATCGACGTTCTTGACGATATGATGGATATAGTCGGCCGTGAGCAAATAGGATTGCTTGATGAAGTCGAACAAAAGGTTCGACTCCCAGGATTCATGCTTAAAGCGCTTGTCCTTCTCGTGTGGGCGGATCATCGGCTCGACATCGAAGCCCATCATGCGCAGGCTCGAACGCTGCATGAGCAACATGTAATCCTGCCAGAATGCCATCTGGCTCTGAGCCAACTGCAGGGGATCGGCCATCAGGCGGGCGTACAGATCCTGAAACAGCCTGCTCATGCGCAGGGCATCCGCCAGTGCGAGATGATCGGCGGATTCTTCACGGGCCAGAAAATCCTGGACCAATTGCTGGCTTCTGTCCGCGATCTCCGCGAGCAACCGCGAGAGCTCTGCCGGATCGATCGCGGCTTGGGTATTATCGGCCATAGCTTTGCGCTACCTTTATTGCGCGAAACCTTCTTACGACAAACGGGGAAACGACGAATTTCGCATGCTTACCATACCCAGTCGCCCAGGCACAACCAATCCTATCAGTAGCTTGCCTGGAGCTGCTGGCCTAGCCGGGATTCTGCCCACCGCCGACGAATGCTATGCCGCGGCCAGGGCGCTCGCTCAGCGGCTCGATGCGAAGCTCATCGAATGCCCCCCGCCGCGGGGGTTATACCTTGCTTGCAGCCCCGAGGCTTTGTGGTTGCGATTGCGCACGCCCCGTCGGGAGCTTGCCGTGCGCGCACAGCTCAGCGCCGGCCGGCAGGCGTATCGAGCCGATCGTGCCAGCCCTCGAGGTGAGGCCATCGCCCGCGCTTGCGGGCTGCCGCGGCATGGCTCGCGCCAAGTGGTGGATGCCACCGCCGGGCTAGGGCGTGACGCTCACATCCTGGCGCGGCTCGGTGCACGCGTAACCCTGATCGAACGATCCCCGGTGATCTTCGCGTTGCTTGAGGATGCCTGCGAGCGGGCATCCCACCAGGCATCGACTCTGAGCTGGCTCGCTCGCATGCGTCTCATCGCGGGCGATGCCGGCGCCTGGCTGCGAGCCTGCGCCGCGAAGGAGCGACCGCAGGTGGTCTATCTCGACCCCATGTATCCACGGCAAACCACGCGCGCGGCTCCCGGAAAGGAGATGCAGGTCCTACAAGCACTGTTGGGGGTGGTGGATACTGCCGATACTTTGTTGCAAGTAGCCCAACAAACCGCATCCGAGCGGGTAGTGGTCAAGCGTCCTCGGCATGCCGAACCGCTAGCGGGCGAGCCGCCAGATTACCAGATCGTTGGACGCAGCACACGCTTCGACGTTTATCGGAGCACTCCTCAATAGCAGCTTTGGAATGAATGGGAATGAATGGGGTCAAGTCTAGGTGCGCCAGGCAAAGCCTGAGCGCTTGGGATGATTAGGAC
>JAKDMK010000519.1 GCA_030452365.1 Nitrococcus sp. | reverse complement strand
GCGATGGCGAAGATCAAAGATCTCACCCTGCTCTCGGACATCCTGCCGACCGGCTTTCACGGCTGCGTGACGGCGGGCGTCGGAGTAGGGTCCACGGTGTACATCGCCGGCGCCGGGCCGGTGGGCCGGTGCGCCGCCGTCTCAGCCCAGTTGTTGGGCGCTTCCTGCATTATTGTCGGCGATACGAACAAAGAGCGCCTCGCGTTGGTCAAGAACGCCGGCTACGAGGTGGTGGATCTCTCGAAGGAAGATCCGCTTGCTGACCAGATCGAGGCGATCCTCGGTCAGCGCGAGGTGGATTGCGGCGTCGACTGCGTCGGCTACGAGGCGCACGGTCACGGCCCGGGCGCAGCGGACGACCCGGCGGCGGTACTCAATGGATTGATGGAAGTGGTGCGCGCGAACGGCGCCATGGGTATTCCGGGCATCTATACCGCGGGCGACGCCGAGGCCAAGAGCGAAGCGGTCAAGCAAGGAACCTATGCACTCGACTTCGGCAAGGCGTGGATCAAATCGCCGCATATGACAGCGGGCCAGGCTCCGATCAAGAAGTACAACCGGGAACTGATGATGGGGATCCTCTGGGACCGGATGCCGAATCTCGGCAAGATCGCGAACATTGAGATTATCACGCTTGAGAAGGCGCCGGAGGCATACCGGCTTTTCGATGAGGGCTCGCCGAAGAAATTTGTCATCGACCCCCATGGCAGCTTGAAGAAAGTCGCATAACAGCGGCGTGCTCGTGCGAAAGCGTTTTCCACCCTATATAGATACCTATCGAAAGGAGACTGGAACATGGCTAATGAAACTCTCAAAGGATTGAAGGTTGCCATTTTAGTCACGGATGGCTTCGAGCAGGTCGAGCTGGTGGAGCCGCGCAAGGCTCTCGACCAAGCTGGCGCCGAGACCCGTATCGTGTCGCCCAAGAGCGATAGCGTCCGCGGCTGGGACTTCACAGACTGGGGCGACGAACTTCCGGTCGACGACCCTCTCGACCAAGCGAAGGTGCAGGACTTCGACGCGCTATTGCTGCCGGGCGGCGTGATCAATCCCGATGCCCTACGGATGCAGCCAAAGTCCGTGGCATGGGTGAAGGCTTTCTTCGACGCCGGCAAGCCGGTGGCGACGATCTGTCACGGCTCCTGGACCATCATCGAGGCCGGGGTAGCGCGGGGCCGGCGAATCGCGTCGTGGCCTTCGCTCAAGACCGACCTCAGAAACGCGGGCGTGGAATGGGTGGATCAGGAGGCCGTGGTCGACGGTAACCTCGTGTCGAGCCGCTCGCCCGACGACATTCCCGCGTTCAACCGGAAGATGATTGCGCTGTTTGGCCAGCAGAGCGGACAGGCACGGCGAGTGGCGTGAGGTAGTACCCGCGCCGCTGGCTGGATTGCGCTGAACATGGAAACCGTCATATGAAAACAGTCCGGCTGCCATCGGGGGAGTATGTCCCAGCTCTTGGCATGGGGACCTGGTACTTCGGGGAGAACCGGGCGAGCCGTGCCGAAGAAATCGCAACACTCAGGCTCGGTCTCGACTTGGGCCTCACGCTTATCGATACCGCCGAGATGTATGGCGAAGGCCGGTCTGAAGCGCTTATCAGCGAGGCGATAACAGGCCGGCGCGACGAGGCATTTCTGGTGAGCAAAGTCTATCCGCACAACGCATCCCGCGAGGCCGCTGTGGCTGCCTGCGAACGCAGCCTGCGCCGCCTCGATACCGACCGGATCGACCTTTATCTCCTGCATTGGCGCGGCAATGTGCCACTGGCCGAGACGATAGAGGCTTTCATGGCGCTCAAGCGGTCTGGCAAGATTCGCCATTATGGGGTCAGCAACCTGGATGTGGCGGACATGCAGGAGTTGTGGTCTGTCCCCGGAGGCTCCGTCACACAGACTGACCAGGTGCTCTACAACCTTGCCCGCCGCGCAAGCGAGTGGGATTTGTTGCCGTGGCTGCGTGAGCGACATGTTCCGATCATGGCCTACTCGCCGATCGAGCAGGCGAAACTCCTGCGCAACACCCAGCTCGCCAATTTTGCTAACGCCCATGGCATGACGCCGGCGCAAGCCGCGCTTGCCTGGCTGCTCGCCAATGACGACATTATCGTTATTCCCAAAACCGGGCAGCGCGAGCGGCTGAAGGAGAATCTTGGCGCATTGGATCATGTTTTGACAAAGGCGCAACTTGCCGAGCTCGATCGGTCATTCCCGCCGCCGTCGGGGCCGCAGCCACTGGAAATGCTGTAATTCACCGGATTCAAAA
>JAKDMK010000119.1 GCA_030452365.1 Nitrococcus sp. | reverse complement strand
GAGCAAGGTGTCCTCCAGGGGAGCCGCCTTAGGCTGCTCAAAAGCGAAGACAAGCAACACGCCAAATATTAGCGCCGCGCTATGGACGAGTCGTTTCCGGGCTCTCGCCATATGTACTCCATTGGTTGTATTCAAGAGTTGAGCGGCGCGAGCGTAACAAGCGTTTGTTACAATAGTGTGACAATAAGATCGGGCTCGGGGTGCCATCACCCAGGCCGCGTAAGCCGTGCTGCAAGACAGAGCTTCGGATCACCGCCAGTAAGTGGGCGCCGCGCCGTCGAATGCGGCAGATCGTAATCCGCAACCGACAGGAGGCGCTTCATGGCGCTTGTTGCGGGACAACCGCGGCAGCAACCCTCGGTGAGGTCTGCCAGGCGCGGTTCATGGTAGCGTAGTCAGATGTTTTGCCGATGTGGCAGCTGGCGGGCGAATCGGTATGATTCGAACGGGTGAGTGGGTAAGATCGGTATGCCTTGTCGTCGATGCGGCACTACATCCCTCTATCCATGATGCGCGACGTGTACTGCGCTAAATATTCTGCTGGAGACCTCGAAAAAGTCGTTCCACGCTGTCATTCCGGCGCAGGCCGGGATCCATCGCGCTGTTGCAAAAGGGAGAATGCAGTACACACGCCTTCCGCAGGGCGCGCCTTCTGTGCCATCCTGCTCGCGCTCATCATGGTCGGCTGCTCGACGCCTTGGAACAATCCCTATCCCGCGAGCCAGACGGGCGAGAACATCCTCTATACTGCCTTCCAGGAGCAGCCGAAGCACCTCGATCCGGCCCAATCTTACAACGTCAATGAGGCTCAATTCATTTCCCAGATCTATGAGCCGCCGTTGCAATATCACTATCTCAAGCGGCCTTATCAGCTTGTGCCGCTCTCGGCCACCGAAGTCCCCGAGCCACAGTATCTGGATGCCCAATTGCGCGAGCTGCCCGCGAACGCACCGGCCGCGCAGATCGCCTATAGCGTCTACGAGATTCACATCAAGCCGGATATTTACTATCAACCGCACCCGGCCTTCGCGCGCGATGCCGAAGGCCATTATCGTTACCATGCTTTGAGTCGCGCGGATCTTGATGGCATCCATCTGCTGAACGACTTTCGCGATACCGGAACCCGGCGGCTCACGGCCGCGGATTTTGTCTACCAGATCAAGCGACTCGCCCATCCTGCGTTGAGCTCGCCCATCCTCGGGCTCATGAGTGAGCACATCGTCGGCCTTGGTGAGTACGCGACGAAGCTGCGCACGGTCTACGATGAGCTCAAGCGCAAAGAGGGTGCGAGCGCCTTTCTCGACTTGCGGCGATATCCGCTCGAGGGCGTCGAGGTCGTGGATCGCACGACCTATCGGATCACAATCAAAGGGAAGTACCCACAGTTCCGTTACTGGTTAGCGATGTCGTTCTTTGCCCCGGTGCCCTGGGAGGCGGTTAAGTTCTATGCACAACCCGGGATGGCGGAGCGCAACCTTACGCTTGACTGGTATCCCGTCGGCACAGGCCCGTTCATGCTCACGAAGAACGATCCCAATCTGCGCATGGTGCTAACGCGCAACCCCAATTTCCACGGCGAGCGCTACCCGGCTTCGGGGGCGCCTGGCGATGCGCGCTCGGGACTGCTGGCCGATGCCGGCGCGCCGCTGCCTTTCGTCGACAAGGTGGTGTTCAGCCTCGAGAAGGAGGCCATTCCCTACTGGACCAAATTTCTCCAAGGCTATTACGATGCATCGGGGGTGAGCTCGGATAACTTCGATCAGGCCATCCAGTTCTCCGGTCAGGGCAGTCCGCAGGTAACGCCGGCGATGCGCCGCAAGGGCATCGAGCTCAAGAGCGCTGTTACCACGTCCATTTACTACATGGGCTTCAATATGCTCGACGACGTGGTGGGCGGCGATAGCGAGCGGGCGCGCAAACTGCGCGGCGCCATTTCGATCGCCGTCGATTATGAAGAATACATCTCGATCTTCCTCAACGGCCGCGGCGTTCCGGCCCAGGGGCCGATTCCGCCCGGAATTTTCGGCCATCGCAAAGGAGCGGATGGCATCAACCCCTATGTCTACGACTGGGTGCATGGCGAGCCGCAGCGCAATCCCATCGAGGCGGCGCGCCGGCTGATGGCGCAGGCGGGCTACCTGGGCGGCCGGGATCCGAGCAGCGGGGATCCGCTGGTACTCTATTTCGACACCGCTGCCACCGGCCCCGACAGCAAGGCCCGGTTGGATTGGTTTCGCAAGCAGTTCGCGAAGCTCGGCATCAGGCTGGTGGTGCGCTCGACGGACTATAACCGCTTCCAGGATAAGATGCGCCGGGGAACGGCGCAGATCTTCGAGTGGGGCTGGCTTGCCGACTACCCGGACCCGGAGAATTTTCTGTTCTTGCTCTACGGGCCCAACGCGAGGGTGAGCGGCGGCGGCGAGAACGCCGCGAACTACGCCAATCCGCAATTCGATCGGCTGTTCAGACGCATGAGGAACATGGCCGACGGCCCCGAGCGGCAGCGGCTCATTGACCGAATGTTGCACATCGTTCGCCGCGACGCGCCTTGGGTGTGGGGCTTTTATCCCAGCTCCTTCGTCCTCCACCATGCCTGGTATCACAACCTGAAGCCGAACACGATGGCGCAGAATACCGTTAAGTACATTCGTATCGACCCGAAGCTACGTGCCGAAAAACGCCAGGAGTGGAATCGGCCGGTCATATGGCCCTTGGTCGGGTTGTTCGCCCTCGTTTTGGTGGCCCTGGTGACGGGTGTCGTGGCCTATCGGCGCAGAGAGCGTGCGACGGCGCTATGATCGCCTACATCATCCGGCGAACGCTCTATGCCGTTCCTATCCTCATCGGGGTGAACCTGATTACTTTCGTGCTGTTCTTCGTCGTCAACAGCCCCGATGACATGGCGCGCATGCATCTTGGCATCAAGCGCGTCACCCCGGCGGCGATAGAACAATGGAAGCACGCGCACGGCTACGACAAGCCATTGCTTTGGAATGAAGCGGCGCAGGGGCTTGAGAATCTGACAAATACCATTTTCTATACCAAATCCGTGCGCCTGTTCGTGTTCGATTTCGGCCGCTCCGATGCGGGCCGCGACATCGGCTACGACATTCGCCAGCGCATGTGGCCGAGCCTTGCGATTGCGGTACCCACGGTGCTCATCGGCTTGCTGGTGAATATCACCTTCGCGATGCTGATCGCCTTTTTCCGCGGGACTTCTTTCGATCTCTCGGCGGTGGTGCTGTGTGTGATGATGATGTCCGTCTCCATGCTCTTCTACATCATCGGCGGGCAGTTTCTGATCGGCAAAATGTTCGAGCTGGTGCCGATTTCCGGCTATCTGTATGGGATCGAGGCGTGGAAGTTCCTGATTCTGCCGGTAGCGGTGGGAGTGGTGAGTGGTATCGGCATGGGCACGCGCTGGTATCGTACCATCTTCCTTGAGGAGCTCGGTAAAGACTACATCCGCACGGCGCGGGCGAAAGGCCTCTCCGAGCGCCTGGTGCTCTTCCGCCATGCTCTGCGCAACGCGCTGATACCCATCCTCACCGGGATTGTCGCGGTGCTGCCGTTGCTGTTCATGGGCAGCCTGCTGATCGAATCCTTCTTCGGCATCCCTGGGCTTGGCAGCTACACCATCGACGCCATCAACAGCCAGGATTTCGCGATCGTGCGCGCCATGGTGTTCCTCGGTTCGGTGCTCTATATCATCGGCTTGCTGCTGACCGATATCTCCTACACCCTGGTCGATCCCCGGGTGCGGCTGTAGCCATGAGCCGCCCCGCATTGCAATGCTTGGCGGATCATCTGCAGGCGCGCGCAGAGGGCGTGCCGAGCGGGCCAGTCACGCAGGGTGCAAGGGGCTGAACGATGCCGGTGCTGCTGTGGACGGATGCGCTGTTTTTTTTGCTCATGTTGATGGTCCTGGTCTATGCGCTACACGTGCGCCGGCGCGAGCACTTGCGTGCCCCATGGCGCCGGATTATGCAAAGCCCGCTCGCGATGGGCGCGGCCGTAGTGCTGGGAGCGTACGTTCTGGTGGCGTTGATCGACTCGATGCACTTCCGTCCCGCCTCGAGCGGCGCTGGCTACGGTGAGGTGATCAGCGTCCTCGATTATTTGGCGAGACCGCTGCGGATGCAGACCGAGAAGACCTATTCGGCGCCGTTCGCCACGCATCTGTATAGCAAAGAGACGATCGAGCTTGAGAATGGGCGAGAGATCCGCGGCTATCCACGCCTTGAATACGGCGGCGCGCACCTGGACGATCCGCGCGCGCAGCGTGCCGGTGATATTCTGCGCACTTCGCTGGTCGCTCTTGCCGAGGCGGCGCTGGTGAGCCTCGTATTGAGCCTGCTCGTACTCACGGTGCTCGCGCGCCGTTCCGCCACGAGCTTGCGGGAGAGCATGCAGCGCGTGCTGCACGGGCGCGGCCGTGTGCCTTGGCGAACGCTCCTGGGGACCGCGGCGGCGCTGATCGTGCTGGTGTTTCTCCTACTGGAGCTCAGCGCGAACTACCATGTGCTCGGTACCGACAAGGTGGGCCAGGACGTGCTCTACGCGGCGATCAAGAGCATCCGCACGGGCCTGATCATCGGTACGTTGTCCACCTTGGTCATGCTGCCGTTCGCGCTCGCGCTCGGTATCGCGGCCGGCTATTTGCGCGGCTGGGTGGACGATGCGGTGCAGTATGTCTATACAACGCTGAGCTCGATTCCAAGCATATTGCTTATTGCGGCGGCGATTCTGATGATCCAGGTGTACATGGCCAATCACCCGGGGAACTTCACTAGCGTCGAACAGCG
Source organism: Nitrococcus sp. (assembly GCA_030452365.1). GTDB lineage: Bacteria > Pseudomonadota > Gammaproteobacteria > Nitrococcales > Nitrococcaceae > Nitrococcus. The sequence continues at coordinate 2,145 of JAKDMK010000119.1, read as the reverse complement.
TGCGGATCTGCGCCTGCTGTTTCTCTGCATCATCCTTGGCATCACTAGCTGGACCAACCTCTGCCGTCTGCTGCGCGGCGAGGTGCTGAAACTGCGCGAGGTGGACTACGTGCAGGCCGCCTCGGCCTTCGGCGTGCGGCATGGCACGATCATGCTGCGCCACTTGCTGCCAAACGTCATGCATATCGTGATGATTATGGTGGTGCTCGATTTCAGCGGCCTGGTGCTCGCCGAGGCGGTTCTCTCCTATATCAATATCGGTGTGGACCCCGCCACCTACAGCTGGGGCAACATGATCAACAGCGCGCGGCTGGAACTCGCCCGGGAGCCCGTGGTGTGGTGGTCGCTGGTGGCCGCATTCGTTTTCATGTTTACGCTCGTGCTCGCCGCCAATTTGTTTGCCGACGTGGTGCGCGATGCCTTCGACCCGCGGCTGCGAAGAGAGACGGCATGAGCGAGCCGTTGCTGGAGGTGATCGGCCTCAAGACCTGGCTCGATACCGCACGGGGACCCGTGCGCGCGGTGGACGGCATCGATCTTAGGGTCGGGCGCGGCGAGACTTTCGCGCTCCTTGGTGAATCCGGCTGCGGCAAATCCATGACCGCGTTGGCCATTATGCGATTGTTGCCGGCGGCCGGGCGCATCGTGGCCGGAGAGGTGCGCCTTGGCGAGCGCAACTTGCTGGCGCTGCCGGAGATGGCGATGCGCGAGGTGCGCGGCCGGCGGCTGGCGATGATCTTCCAGGAGCCGCAGAGCTCGCTCAATCCGGTGCTGAGCGTAGGCGAGCAGATCGCCGAGACACTGCGCACGCAGGGCCTGCACGGGGCGAGCCGCGAGCACCGCGCGCTCGAACTGCTCGATGCGGTCGGAATTCCGGATCCGCGCCGGCGCGCAAAGGAATACCCGCATCAGCTCTCCGGTGGCATGAAGCAGCGGGTCATGATCGCCATCGCGCTGGCCGGCGAGCCCGAGCTGCTGATCGCCGATGAGCCGACTACGGCGCTCGATGTAACCATCCAGGCACAAGTCCTCGCGCTGCTGCGCGATATGCAGCGGCGCACCGGCATGGCGTTGCTGCTCATCACCCATGACTTGGGCGTTGTGGCGGAGATGGCGGATCGGGTGGCGGTGATGTACGCCGGACATGTGGTGGAGGAGGCGCCGGCCGCGGCGTTCTTTGCCCAGCCCGCGCATCCCTACTCGCGCAAGCTCTTCGCTTCGCTGCCCAACCTCGGCAAACGGCAAACGCGACTTGCGGTAATACGCGGCTCCGTGCCCTCTTTGACAGACGAGTTCAAGGCCTGCCGGTTTGAGGCGCGCTGCGATTACGCCTGGTCTGCCTGTCGTGAGGCGCCGCCGCGCTGGCTCGAGCAGGAACCGGGCTGTCACGTACGTTGCCATCTCTACGATCCAGCCCAGGCCGGCGAGCCGCCGCGCGGGTGTGCCTCCGGCGGCGATGCGGCTGCGCCGGCAGTCGATCCAAAGGCCGTGTCGGTGCGGGAGGCGCTGCTGCAGGTCAAGGATCTCAAGGTGCATTTTCCGATTCATGCCGGGCTCTTCAAGCGCGTGGTGGGCTACGTGCGCGCGGTCGATGGGGTTTCGCTCGCGATCCCCGCCGGCCGGACTCTGGCGTTGGTCGGTGAGTCCGGTTGCGGCAAAACCACGGTCGGCAAGGGAATTCTGCAGCTGCTGCGGCCCACCGCGGGAGCGGTGGAGTACGCCGGCGAAGATCTGGCACGCCTCGGTGGCCGGGCGCTGCGCCGGCGGCGCAAGGAACTGCAGATTATCTTTCAAGACCCCTACTCATCGATGAATCCGCGCATGATGATCGGCGACATCCTCGTGGAGGGAATGCGCGCGCAGCGCATCGGCCGCACGCGGCAGGCTCGCGTCGAGCGCGTGGCCGCGCTGCTCACTCAGGTGGGGCTGGATGCGGACGTGCTGCAGCGCTACCCGCATGAATTCTCGGGCGGGCAACGCCAGCGCATCTGTATTGCGCGAGCGCTTGCCGTGGATCCCAAGCTCGTTGTCTGTGACGAGCCGACGAGCGCGCTCGATGTCTCGGTGCAGGCGCAGATCCTCAACCTACTGCAGGATCTGCAACAGCGCCTGGAACTTTCCTATCTTTTCATTACTCACAATATT
>JAKDMK010000016.1 GCA_030452365.1 Nitrococcus sp. | reverse complement strand
GCCGCACATCTGTCATTCATTCAAGCAAACCACCCGCGCCACACCCCCACGAACCAGGTCAGCAGCACCAGCAGCCCGATGATCATGGCGAAGGCGTAGTGGTACAGGTAACCGGACTGCAGCCCCCGAATCACCGCCGCAGTGCGTCCGACGGTATTGGCTGTGCCGTTGACCATGACGCCGTCGATCAGCCCGGCGTCGCCGACCTTCCACAGGAAGCGGCCGATACCGCGTCCGGAGCCGGCGAAACCGCCTATCCAGAGGTCGTCGAAGCCGAACTTGCGCTCCAGGATTCGGTACACCAGGTTCAGGCGCTCACGCACCAACGGCAACAGCCCAGGGCGGACAATATAGAAGAACCAGGCGGTCAGGAAGCCGGCAAGGGCAAGATAGAACGCAGGGCCATTGAGCGCGTGCACTGCAAAGCTCCACGGCCCGTGAAAGCTCTTGCCCAGCTCATGGAGGACGTCCTGATGCTCGGAGACGAGCAGCGATTGGTCGAAGAAATCCCCGAATATGAGAGGCGTGACTGTGAGATAACCGATCACGGCCGAAGGGATGGCCAGCAGGATCAGCGGCCATTCCATCGCCGGCAGCACATAGCGCGGCAGATGGGCCATATGCTCCTTGGCATGAGGGTCGATGCGCTCCTCGCCCCAGAACACTAGGAAGTAGAGCCGGAAGCTGTACAGCGCTGTCACGAACTCGCTCAGCAACACGGCCCAATAGGCAAATGTGGCACCTGTGCGGTGGGCCTCATGCACCGCCTTAATGATGATGTCCTTCGAGTAATAGCCGGAAAAAAACGGCACGGCGCACAGCGCCAGCAAGCCGATCAGCATCGTGAGGTGGGTGATCGGCAGATACCGGCGCAGGTTGCCCATCTTGCGCATGTCCTGCTCATGATGCAGGGCCACGATGACGGCACCCGCGGCCAGGAACAACAACGCCTTGAAGAAGGCGTGGGTCATGAGGTGGAACATGCCCGCGGCATAGGCCGAAGCGCCCAGCGCGACGAACATGTAGCCGAGCTGCGAGAGCGTCGAGTAGGCGATGACGCGCTTGATGTCATTTTGCACGACACCTACCAAGCCCATGAGGAACGCCGTCAGGGCGCCGATCACGAGCACTACCGACAGCGCCGTGTCTGAGAGCTCGAACAGCGGCGACATGCGCGCCACCATGAAGATGCCGGCCGTTACCATGGTGGCGGCGTGAATCAGCGCCGAAATCGGCGTCGGGCCTTCCATGGAATCCGGCAGCCACACATGCAGCGGCATCTGTGCGGATTTTCCCATGGCGCCGATGAACAACAGTATGCAGACCACGCTCGCCACCAGCGCCTGGTTGCCGAACAGTGTCATGGTGAGGTCCGGGTTGGCGTGCGCGGCGGCAAACACCTCGGCGTAGTCCAGGCTGCCGTAGTAGGTCAGCACCGCGGCAATGCCGATGAGAAAGCCCATGTCGCCGACCCGGTTGACCAGGAACGCCTTGAGGCTGGCAAAGATGGCGCTCTCGCGGTTGAACCAGAAGCCGATCAGCAGATAGGAGACGAGCCCCACCGCCTCCCAGCCGAAGAACAGCTGCATGAAGTTGTTCGCCATCACCAGCATCAGCATGGAGAAGGTGAACAGGTTGATGTAGCTGAAGAAGCGCTGATAGCCGGCATCATCGTACATGTAACCGACCGTGTAGATATGCACCATCAGCGAGACGAAGGTCACCACCGCCATCATCAGGGCGGTGAGACGATCGATCAGGAAGCCGACCTCGATGCGCAGGCCGTCGGCGAACGCCCAGGTGTACACGCTGGCGTTGTATGGCTCGATCCCACCCCACAGCATCTGCGCCAACACAATCAGCGACAGTAGGCAGGACACCCCGACCGCGGCGATGGTAAGCCAATGGGTGGCGCTGCGCCCGATGCTGCGGCCGAACAGCCCGGTGATGATGGCTCCGAGCAGCGGCGCAAGCGCAATGGCCAGGTAAACGCTTTGCATCGATCAGCCCTTCATGCTGTCCAAGTCGCCAACGTTGATGGTATTGGTGTTGCGGAACAGGACGACCACGATGGCAAGACCGATAGCCGACTCTGCGGCGGCGACTGTAAGAATGAAGAACACGAATACCTGACCCTGGATGTCGGACAAATAATGTGAAAAGGCGATGAAGTTGAAATTCACCGCCAACAGTATCAGCTCGATTGACATCAGCAAGATGATGGCGTTCTTCCGGTTAAGAAAGATACCCGCCACCCCGAGGCTGAATAGGATCGCCCCGAGCACGAGATAATGGGATAAATCCACCATGGCTGTGATCCTAACCGTCCCAACAGCGAGTGATGCTCTTGCGCTTAGTCGCGCTTCTCCGGCGCCATCGTGACGATGCGCAACCGCTGTTCCTTGTGCACCCGGACCTGCCGGTCGATACTCTGCTGCTTGGTACCTGGGCGGCGGCGGTGGGTCAACATAATGGCGGCGACTATAGCGACCAGGAGCACGACCGAGGCGATCTCGAAGGGATAGGCATAGACCGTGTACAGCACGCTGCCAAGCGCCTTGGTGTTGCTCATTGGTTCTCCCGCGGCCGCGGCGGTCGTGGCACCGATCAGGTTCACTTGCTCCGAGCCGACCACCAGCACCATCTCCACAACCATTACCAACCCCACCAGAGCACCGATGGGAAGATAACGCGCAAAGCCTTCGCGCATAGGAGCCAGATTGATGTCGAGCATCATCACTACGAACAAGAACAGCACCATGACGGCGCCGACATAAACCAGCACAAGGGCAATCGCCAAGAATTCGGCTCCTGCCATCAACCACAAAGCGGCGCTATTAAAGAAGGCCAATACCAAGAACAATGCCGAGTGCACCGGATTTTTGGCCGTAATAACCACAGTAGCGGCAAATAGCAGAATTGCCGCGAATACATAAAAAAGCAAAAGCTCTATCACGTAGCTAGCGCTCCCAGTCGACCGTGCGTAGCCCTACGCGCGCTCAGCGGTAAGGCGCGTCCGCTGCCCGGTCCTTGGCAAGCTGCTGTTCGTATTGGTCCCCGATCGCGAGCAGGTCCTCTTTGTGGATGATGTTCTCGCCGCGACGCTCGAAGTGATATTCATAGATCCGAGTCTCGACGATCGAGTCCACCGGGCAGGACTCTTCACAAAAGCCGCAGTAGATGCACTTGAACAGATCGATATCATAGCGGGTCGTACGCCGCGTCCCATCGGCGCCCGGCTCCGACTCGATGGTAATTGCCAGCGCCGGACAGACGGCTTCGCAGAGCTTGCAGGCTATACAGCGTTCCTCGCCGTTAGGATAGCGCCGCAGCGCGTGCAAGCCGCGGAAACGCGGCGACTGCGGCGCGCGTTCCTCTGGATATTCGATCGTGTACTTGTGTGTAAATAGGTGCCTGCCGGTAAGGCGCAGCCCTTTGAGCAGCTCGATGAGCAAGAAGCTGTTGAATAAGTCGCGAATAGCTTGCATGGCTGCACCTTTGCTCAGAACCAGGGCCCAAAGCCGGTCAAGATGAACAACGATTCCACTACCAGCCAGACCACGGTCACCGGGATCAGAACCTTCCATCCCAGGCGCATGATCTGATCATAGCGATAGCGTGGAAATGTGCCGCGAAACCAAAAATAGCCGAATAGGAAAATCGCTGCCTTGAGGCAAAACCAGACCGTCCCGGGAACGAGATCGAATATTGGCCCGATGTAGCTAATACCATGGAAGGGGGAATACCAGCCACCAAGGAACATGATGGCGGCCAGCCCAGCGACCAGGATCATGTTCGCGTACTCGGCCATGAAGAAGATGGCGAAAGCCATTCCCGAGTATTCCACATGAAAGCCGGCGACGATCTCGGATTCCCCCTCGGCGACATCGAAGGGAAGCCGGTTGGTTTCCGCCACTCCAGAGATCCAATAGACAATGAACAACGGCAGCAACGGCAACCAGAACCAGTTCCAAAACGGCCCTTGCTGCGCCTGCACGATCTCGCTCATGTTGAGGCTGCCCGCCGCCATCAGCACCCCCACGAGCGCAAAGCCCATGGCAATCTCGTAGGAAACCACTTGGGCGCCGGCGCGCATGGCGCCGATCAAGGCGTACTTGGAGTTCGACGCCCAGCCGGCCACGATTACCCCGTAAACGCCCATCGAGGCCATGGCCAGCACATAAAGCAGCCCAGCGTCGATATCGGCGATAGCCATCCCCTCGCCGACCGGCAGCACGGCCCATGCCGCGAGCGCCGGAATGATGGAGAACAAGGGCGCCAACAGGAACAGGAAGCGGTTGGCATTCTGCGGAATAACCACTTCCTTCATCAGCAGCTTTCCGGCATCGGCAATGGGCTGTAACAGCCCCTGAATGCCTACTCGGTTGGGTCCCTTGCGCCATTGGATCCAGCCGATCACCCTGCGCTCGGCATAGGTCATATAGGCCACCGCTATGAACAGCGGCACGACCAGCGCGACGATCTTCGCTACGATCCATACCAGGCCCGTGAGTTCTGCCATCGTTGTTCTCGTCGGTTCGCCTGCGCCGAGATCGCCTCAGAGACGCTCCACGGTGACCTCGCCAATCATCGGCCCCAGCCCGGCGCTGGCGAATAGCCCTGCGGTGATCCAGACGGTGTCCGCCGGCAGCCCCGTATCGATGCGTACCGCTAGGCGCGCCGAGTTGCCGCGCTGCTGAACGCGAACCCATCCGCCGTTCTCGATCCCGAGCCGCCGCGCCGTTTCCGGGGCCAGATAGGCCGCGGCGTCGTCGCTCTGCGCCGTCTGCTGCAAGGCAGGTGCCCGGCGCACCAGCGGATCGAGCGCGTAGATTCCAACACTACCCACCCGCAGCAAGCCATCAAGCTTCACCGGCACGAGCCCTTCAGGCTGCCAACGCGGTGGCGCGGGCGCCGCGACATGGCCGGTGAGCTCACGCAGCTCGCCATGAATCTCATTGGGCGCGTTGTAACCGAAGCCATCGAGCCCGAGCAGATTGCCGAGCACACGCAAGATGCGCCAGGCGGGGCGTGCATCCCCCACGGGCTTGGTCAACCCGGAGAAGCTCTGCCAGAGGCCTTCAGCGTTGACAAACGTCCCAGCCGTCTCGGTAAACGCCGCCATTGGCAGAATCACGTCGGCATACGCGCGCATCGCCTCGCTCGCATACGGTGAGAACACCAGCACGAACTCGGCCGCATCCACGGCCTGCCGCGCCTGCGCGCCACTCCAGCAGTCGAGCTCCGGCTCGACATTGAACAGGATCAACCCGCGCCGCGGCGCCTCGACCATCTGCCGCAGGTTCAATCCCGCTTTGCCTGGCTGTGTGGACCGGCGCTGCGGAATCGTCCCTACCTGCCAGGCGCCGGCGCTGTTTGCGCCCTGGGAGAGTACGCCATAGTGGCTTCCTGAGAGCTCGGCCAATAGCGCCGCCAAGGCCCGCAGCTCGGCACCGGCCGGATGCGCCTCAACCAGCGCCCCCACGAATACGGCGCTGCGCGGAGCTGCGGCCAACCGCTCGGCGATGCGCCGATGCACGCCGCTCGGCGCTCGTTGCGCGAGCCAGATATCCAACCCCTCGGGGCGTGGGGCCGCTTTGTGCTCTACCAGTGCAGCCGCGATTAGGGCCAGTTCCACGGCGAAGTCCCGCACTGAGACGACATGCTCTTCGGCAGGCGAGAAATTCCACTCGAACGCGCGCGGATTGAGGAACATTATCCGGCTACCGGCGCGCGCGGCTTTACGCAGGCGGTGATTGAAAAGCGGCAGATCCCAGCGGGTATGGGCGCCGATCACCAGCGCGGCGTCGAGGCGTTCCACATCGGCTAGCGGCAGGCCCAGATAGGGGAAGGCGGGGGCGCTCGCGTCATCGCGAAAATCGGCCTGACGCAGCCGATGGTCGATGTTGTGGCTGCCAAGCCCGCGCAGCAATCGCCCGAGCAAATACATCTCCTCGAGGGTAGCGCTTGGGGAAACCCAGGCGCCGAGCTGTTCCGGCCCGTGTGCTGCAACCGTGCGCTGCAATCCCGCCACCGCCGCCTGCAGCGCCTCCTCCCACTCGACCGTCTCCCAGGCATCCCACTGCCGGAGCAGCGGCTGCCCCAGGCGATCGTCGCTGTAGATACCCTCGTAGCTGAAGCGATCGCGATCCGCGATCCAGCTCTCATTGATGTCTTCGTTATCCCGCGGCGCCACCCGCTTGACGGTGCCGTGCACCTGGTGGATATAGAGATTCGAGCCGATGGCATCATGCGGCGCGATGCCCGGATGGCTCAACAGCTCCCAAGCCCGGGCGCGAAACCGAAACGGTTTTGAGGTGAGCGCGCCGACGGGACAAAGATCGATGATGTTGCCCGAGAGCTCTGAGCGCACCCCCCGACCGGAGAACGTGCTGATTTCCATGTGCTCGGAGCGGTACATGCCACCGAGCTCGTATTGACCTGCAATCTCATCGAGGAAGCGAACACAACGCGTGCAATGAATGCAGCGGGTCATGTCGGTCGCGATCAACGGACCCAGGTCCTCGTCCTTGACCACCCGTTTGCGCTCGGTGAACCGGGATAGACTGCGGCCAAAGCCCATGGAGAGATCCTGCAATTCGCACTCGCCACCCTGATCGCAGATGGGGCAGTCGAGCGGATGATTGATCAGCAAGAACTCCATGACACCGCGCTGGGCCGCCAATGCAAGCGCGGATCGGGTGCGTACCTTCATGCCCTCGGCGACCGGTGTCGCGCAGGCCGGCAGCGGTTTGGGCGCGCGTTCCACTTCTACCAGACACATACGGCAGTTGGCGGCGATAGAGAGCTTGCGATGGTAGCAAAAGCGCGGAACATCGATGCCGGCGAGATCAGTAGCCTGGATCAGCATGGAACCCTTCGGCGCCTGCAGCGCTCTGCCGTCGACTACTAGGGTCACCATCTCCGGCTCACTCTGGTCGAGGCGTGCGTTCATGCGGCACGCTCTTCGACGGGCGAGCGCTTGTGCTCGATATAGTGCACGAATTCGTCTCGCCAGTGCTTGAGCACGCTCTGCACCGGCCAGGCCGCGGCCTCGCCGAAGGCGCAGATCGTATGCCCGGCAATCTGTCCGGCCGCCGATTCGAGCAGCTCCAGATCCTCCGCGCGCCCCTTGCCGTCATGGATTCGCTTGATCACCCGATACATCCAGCCGCAGCCCTCGCGACAAGGTGTGCACTGACCGCAGGACTCGGCGTAGTAGAAGCGGGCTATACGCAAGATGACCTTGACCATGTCGGTGGTCTCGTCCATCACCACCACGCCACCAGAACCCAACCCGGAGCCGGCTTTCATGAGGCTGTCGTAGTCCATGTCCAGCTCCAGCATCTGCTCCCCCGGCACCATAGGCATCGACGAGCCACCCGGAATCACGGCCTTGAGCTTACGCCCGCCACGAACTCCGCCTGCCATCTCCAGCAACGTGCGGAAAGGCGTCCCCAGGCGCACCTCAAAATTGCCCGGGTTGAGGACGTGCCCCGAGACGGAGAAGCATTTGACGCCGCCGTTGTTCGGCTTGCCGAGCGCAAGGAACCACGCGGCCCCGTTACGGATAATCGAGGGCACCGAAGCGAAGGTCTCCGTATTATTTACCGTTGTCGGGCGCCCATAGAGGCCGAATTGCGCCGGGAATGGCGGCTTATACCGCGGCAGGCCCTTTTTGCCTTCCAAAGAATCGAGCAGCCCGGTCTCCTCGCCGCAGATATAGGCACCGGCACCATAGACGTTGTGCAGCTCGAAGCCGAAACCACTGCCGCAGATGTTATCGCCAAGGTAGCCGGCCGAGCGCGCCTCGCCGAGCGCCTGTTCCATACGTTGGAAGGGCTCGCGCATGAATTCACCGCGCAGATAGTTGTACCCCACGCCGGCCCCCATGGCGTAGCCCGCGATTATCATGCCCTCGATTACGGCATGTGGGTTATAGCGCAGGATGTCGCGGTCTTTGCAGGTACCGGGCTCCGACTCATCGGAGTTGCAGACGATGTACTTTTGCCCCGGTGCGTTGCGCGGCATGAAGCTCCACTTGACCCCGGTCGCAAAGCCGGCGCCGCCGCGCCCGCGCAGAGCAGAGCGCTTGACCTCATCGATCACCTGCTCCGGCTTGATTTGCTGCTCGAAGACCTTATGTAGCGCCTGATAGCCGCCCACCTCGCGGTAGCAGTCAAGCTCCCAAGGCCGGTCGAATCGGAGCGTCGCAAAGCAGACCTCGTTTGCCATGGTGAGTGTCAACAGGCCCTAGTCCAGTTTGTCCAGGATCTCATCCACTTTCTCCAGGGTAAGATCGGTGTAGTACTCCTCGTCCACCAGCATCATCGGCGCGCCGGTGCAGGCGGCTAGGCACTCCTCTTCGCGTTTGAGGGTGATACGACCATCGGCGGTCGTCTCCCCCACCGAGATGCCGAGCTTGTTCTCGACGTGCTCGACAATGCGCTCGGCGTCGCGCAGCATGCAGGAGATATTGGTGCAGATATTGACCTTGTGGCGCCCGGCGGGCTCGAGATCGAACATCGAATAGAAGGTTCCCACCTCATAGACGGCTACCGGTGGCAGCCCGAGATATTCCGCCACCGCATCCATCAGCTCCCGGCTGAGCCAGCCGCCGTTGCCTTCCTGCGCAATGTGCAGCGCGGGAATCACGGCGGAGCGTTTGCCTTCGCCCGGAAACTTGGCGAGCCAAGCATTGATTTCGGCGCGCTGTTCGGCGCCGAGGGTTTGCTCCGATAAGCCTTCGCGCCTCACCGGTCGATCTCCCCGAAAACGATATCCAGCGTGCCGATGATGGTGACCACGTCAGCCAGCATATGGCCGCGGCTCATCTCGTCCATGGCGGCGAGGTGTGCAAAGCCTGGTGCACGCAGTTTGAGTCGGTAGGGCTTATTGGCGCCGTCAGAGACGATGTAAGCGCCAAATTCGCCCTTGGGCGCCTCCACGGCCGCATAGACTTCGCCTTCCGGTACGCAATAGCCTTCCGTGAAAAGCTTGAAGTGATGAATGAGCGATTCCATGTCGTCCTTCATCTCTTCACGCGAAGGCGGCGCAACCTTGTGCTCATCGACCATTACCGGGCCGGGGTTGCCGCGCAGCCAATCGATGCACTGCTCGACGATGCGCACGCTCTGGCGCATTTCCTCGACGCGGACCAGATAGCGGTCGTAGCAATCACCGTTGGTTCCCACCGGAATATCGAAATCCAGGCGGTCATAAACCTCGTAAGGCTGCTTCCTGCGCAGATCCCACTCGACGCCGGAGCCACGCAGCATAGGGCCGGTAAAGCCCAGTTGCAAAGCGCGCTCTGGTGTCACAATGGCCACATCCACCAAGCGCTGCTTCCAAATGCGATTGTCCGTCAGCAGAGTCTCATACTCATCGATGCAGGCTGGGAACTCGGATGCGAAATGCGCCAAGTAATCCAGCATCGAGCCTAGGCGGGGCGCATTCAAACGCGCCAAATCCTTCTGCGAGCGCTTGGGCGAGGGCTGATAGCGCGGCATCTGCGCCGGCAGATCCCGATAAACCCCACCCGGACGATAGTAGGTCGCGTGCATTCGGGTGCCGGAAACCGCCTCATAGCAATCCATGAGATCCTCGCGCTTGGCGAAGCAATAGAGAAAGACGGTCATCGCACCTACGTCGAGCGCATGCGAGCCCAGCCAGAGCAGGTGACTTAGGATGCGCGTGAGCTCGTCGAAAAGCACGCGGATATACTGCGCCCGAATCGGCGGTTCGAGACCCAGCAGCTTCTCGATGGCGAGCACATAGGCATGCTCGTTGCACATCATGGACACATAGTCGAGCCGATCCATGTAGCCGATACTCTGGTTGTACGGCTTGGTCTCGGCGAGCTTTTCCGTTGCGCGGTGCAGAAGGCCAATGTGCGGATCGGCGCGCAGAACAACCTCACCGTCCATCTCCAATACCAAGCGCAGCACGCCGTGCGCCGCCGGGTGCTGCGGTCCGAAGTTGACGGTATAGCTGCTGATCTCAGGCATCGCCGCGGTCTTCCCTCGACGCGGGCTCCGCGTAGCGGTTATCTTCGCGAATTACCCGCGGCACCAGCACTCTCGGCTCAATGCTGACCGGTTCGTAAACCACGCGCCGGCGCTCTTCGTCATAACGCACCTCCACATTGCCGATCAGGGGGAAATCCTTGCGGAAGGGATGGCCGACGAAGCCGTAGTCGGTGAGAATGCGGCGCAGATCCGGATGGCCATTGAAAATGATCCCGAACAAATCGAACGCCTCACGCTCGAACCAGTCGGCACAGGCCCAGATCGGGACCATTGAGTCGAGCAAAGGAACGTTATCATCATCGCAAAAAGCGCGGATTCGAACGCGCTGATTCAAAGCGACGGAGAGCAGATGGTAGACCGCCGCGAAGCGCCGTCCCGTATTAGACTTGATCTCGTGCACGCCATAGATCCCGGTAAGCCCCAGGCGGCCAGTCGTAAAGCCGTCGACACCTCTGCTGAACCCGGTCGAGCTCGCTTGCTCGGTAATCCATTCATCCTGGCCATAGGCCGCGTAATCCACTCCGGCGATATCGATGAGCTGCTCGAAACGCAATGCCTCGTTGTCACGCAGCTCCTGCATCACCGGCAAGAGATCGGCGGGCTTGACCACGAGCGTAAGCTCGCCGTGACGAACCTGCACTTCGCTGACCCAGCCGCGCAACGCCTGCGCAACGCGCTCGGCCAATTGTTCCACTGCAACAGCCATGAGGCGCTCCCCTCAGCGGGCAATCGTGTTGGTACGGCGGATCTTCTTCTGTAATTGAATGATGCCGAATAGCAGCGCTTCGGCCGTCGGCGGGCAGCCGGGCACGTACACATCGACCGGCACAATCCGATCACAACCGCGCACCACCGCATAGGAGTAATGATAGTAGCCGCCGCCATTGGCGCAGGAGCCCATAGAAATCACCCATTTCGGATCGGCCATCTGATCGTAGACCCGGCGCAGAGCGGGCGCCATCTTGTTCACTAAGGTGCCGGCGACAATCATGACATCCGACTGCCGCGGCGAAGGTCGGAAGACGATGCCGAATCGATCCAAGTCGTAGCGCGCGGCGCCAGCATGCATCATCTCCACGGCACAGCAGGCAAGGCCGAATGTCATCGGCCACAGAGAGCCCGTTCGCGCCCAGTTGATCAGCTTGTCCGCGGAGGTGGTAACCACCCCTCGCTCGAGCACACCTTCTATTCCCATTCCAACGCGCCCTTCTTCCACTCGTAGAGAAATCCGATCAATAGGATACCCACGAAGATCCCCATGGAGGCAAAGCCAAACAGGCCCACTCGGTCCAGCACGACCGCCCAAGGAAAAAGAAAAGCGATCTCCAAGTCGAAAATGATGAACAGAATAGCGACCAGGTAATAGCGCACATCGAACTTCATGCGGGAGTCTTCAAACGCCTCGAACCCGCACTCGTAGGGCGAGAGCTTGTTCTCATCCGGACGTCGAGGCGCGAGGATCATCCCGGCCAGGAGCGGAGCCACGCCGGCAAGGCATGCGATGACCAGGAAAACAAGAATTGGCAGATAACTCTCAAGCATGGAGAACTGTTCCTCGCAACCGAGCCAAACGCCCCCAGGCATTCGGATTACGTGCCGGTGAAAACGGATGGTGCGGATGGCCGGACTCGAACCGGCACGGCTTGCGCCACTGCCCCCTCAAGACAGCGTGTCTACCAGTTCCACCACATCCGCTCGATCAAGTAGTTGACCGTCCGCCAGACTGTTGCCGATCCTAAAATCGTTCTCAGAACAGGGTGGCCAGGGTCTATTGACGTTCACCCACGACGCCGTGAGCGGATGTCAACAGGCCCTCGACGATACGGCAGCACACGGCCTGAGCACAGGCTGCACCCAGAGCGCGTATTTTATCAGCCGTACTCACGCGCAACAATTGCTGATGTTGGACGACGCCGCTTCGCGCAGGTGAGAAGCGGCGTCCAGTGTATTCTAGAAGGGCGAGTTAGGGAAATCTCCGCAAGAAACTAAACGCTATACGGCAAGGGGAAGCTCTTGTAGATAGTTGTCGAGGTTAGGCTGTACCCGCCCGAGGGCGGAGGACGAGATGGATCTCGCAGACCAGCGAGAAGACCGGTTGCAGGGCGCGCGCGCACCGCATCGCGGGCTCCTGCCTGCTGGGTCGAGAGCCGATAGCGGCAGCCGCCGTAGCAACATGCCGAATACCGCCTCGATCTGGCGTTCATCGAGCCGACCGAAAGCGGTCTGGGTTTCCATTGATGAAATCCGGGAGCGGTTTGCGCCGCTTCTGAAGTATCCGCGAAACGGCCCGCCGAGGGCGGTTTGGCGGGCTCTTAGCCGCGAGCCCGGAAACCATACTGAGTCTGATTCTCAATCAAACGTGCATCAACGAGTCAAAGCTCGACGGCGGGACCATCGAAGGCACGGATCGAGTTGTCGCAAACTTGAGCTTTGGCGCTTCCTCGATAATTGGCCATGGGAAGTTCCTCAGCGTTACGGCGACAACGGGTCTCACGGACCAAGCGCCTGACTACTCGATCGGGGTCACTCTTGTTGTCCGGTTCGATGTTTCGGGCCTTCCACTCTAGCCTCTGCGTCCATCTGAAACGCTAGAAAGGCGGCCTGGGTCCGGTTCCTAGCATTGAGCTTTTTCATGATTTCCCGGACGTGAACCTTTACCGTGCTCTCCTGCATATTGAGCTCATAGGCGATGACTTTGTTTGACCTGCCTAGGCGCAGCAGCTGAAGCACCTCCAATTGTCGCGGTGAGAAGTTTTGCGGATGTGTTGGCGCAACCAGGCCCACCTGGTCTTTATCAGCGCGGCACTCGGCGAACGGTTCCAAGACGATGCTGGGTGGAATAAAGCTGCCGCCGACCTGTATAAGGTGAAGTGCCTGTATCACTACCTCCGGCTTCAGCCGGGTCGTAATGTAGCTATGGGCGCCTAAGCGGAGCGCTTTGAGAATGCACTGGGGCTCTTCACGCGCCGACAGAATGATCAACGGGACACCGACCAGCCCCTGTATCAAGCGGCTAATGTCCTCATGCACGCCATCGTCGCTGGGAGAGCTCGAACCAATGCTCAAGATAACCAGCTCCACCCCGCAGTCCGGGTAACAGGACAAAAGCGCATCCGAATTCGCAAAAGGCAGGATGATGAAATCGCCTGAACGACGTTTGGCGTGCGTGCTCGTTTCCAGGAGCTGCGTTACGGAAGCCCGGCTCAAGGAATACGCATCGATTAGCGCAACCCGCGGTTTATCCCTATCCCCATCCCTAAGCGCATCAGTTAGTTCAACATTATTGCGTAAGAAGGGTTGAAGGCTGTTATGGGTTCCTGTTGCCCCTGATACTATACGTTCCATACCGCATATCCCTTTATTTTATAGTACTTCAATTCTATTCTATAGTACTTCCTACCGCTGTAGGACAAAATATGAAACAGCACCGGTACCTCATACGGTCACCCCCCTACTTGTAACTATGACCGCCATGCTCCGATTGATCAGAACGCCGCACAAGTGCTGACACCGCCTCATCTGCGCACGAGGCGCGCTCTAGCAACGCTCGCAGCGTATAGTCGGAGCACACGCGCCATTGTGACGAATTTAACATAACGGAGCAAGCCAAAGCAAACACCTGCAAGCCTGACCGACAAAAAGGATAAATGAATCTATGACGCCCCGTTGCGCTGTATCCCTTTCGGCGTAGGCCGCCTCTTGCCATTGCCGCGCCCGCCTTGCTCGCCAACAGTACGACATACGTCTTCGTCCTGAGCCTTCTGGAGATCAACCACCGGCTTCGCCCTCAGGCGCGTGATCCGCATCCCATCTACTCTTGCCCCCACCATGTGGCACTACCTTCATTATAGGTATGTCTTCCAAATCCACAACCATGCAACAACAACAAATAGGTAGTAGCGGACGAGGGGTCGACCGAACCAAGAGGGTGATTACAGCATAAATGACTGTGCCCACGCTGTCCGGGTGGAAGCACCGAGCGTGGGGAATGTTCAGCCGAGGTCGACGATGGACCCGAGCCGACCGGTTTGCGCTGCTGTCTTTCTCGCCCGCCTGAGGTGCCCATCTCGCCCTCATGGCAGTTCGCAATTAGACGATCTCATCCCCCGGTCGCATGTGATCGCCCTGATAATCGCTGTTGTTCATCGAACAGTGGCGGTGCTAGGCGTACCTGGCTGCCGGGGCGGATTCGGGCTGCTACGGGATGCGCGGGTGCGAATTCCAGCGCGCCAATGATCGCGGCCGGTGGCTTGTAGCAGCAGGTCCCGGGCTGCATTCGGTCGATGGCGATGACCCTGTGGTCAGGACCAATCCAGGCGATGCGCAGAGGCAGGGCGACGTTTTGCATGTGAAAGCGTGCGACATGGGCGTGAGGGTATCGAAAATAGATGAGCTCATGGCGAATCTGCTCTGTGCTGGCGTATTGAAAGCCAAGACTGTGATCGCCTGCGGTGGCGGCCACGCGTGTGGTGATGCGCCGGCCATCGATGAGGATCGTGCCGATAGGTAATTCGGCCACCGTGCGCGGGGGTTCCTCGGTTAGAGCGTAGCCGCAGGCGGCTAACACGACTGCGGCGATGACGGCGGCAAGCGCGCTTTTATGCATCCTAAGCCTCCCGTAGGGACACGCCGGATCTACAGTACGAGTGTCAAGCAACATTTTGTCCAGAGAAATCGGCGCTATACACGCAGCCCCCCCGCAGACTGATTTCCAGGCAGGAGATAAGTAAAAAGAATTTCTGTATTGATCTATATTTATTTTAATTTTGAGAGT
>JAKDMK010000518.1 GCA_030452365.1 Nitrococcus sp. | reverse complement strand
TAATCGCCGGCGCGCTCTGGCAGCGGGGGACGACGCACCCAAGGCTGAAGCTGTTGATCTTGCCGCGTTTGATATCGGACTCCCGCGCCTGAGTCACACGCAATAGCTCAGTGGCTCCGTTTCGTAAGCTCGCCCCTATAGGGACAATTGCTGTGTAACATTTGGTCTAATCTCCGGCCATTCGCCCCGCGGTTGGGCGTTCTGAAGCCACTGAGAGGTATAATCGCGGCATGAGCAACGTACAAACAGCTGAAACTATCGAGCGGGCGGCGCTACAGTTGCAGCCTGAAGAACGCGCCAAGCTAGTTCACAGCCTCCTTGAGAGTCTCGGAGAATTGTCCAGAGAGCAATTGCAAGCTTTGTGGCTCGATGAAGCTGAGCGGCGAGATCAGGAGATGGAGTCTGGGAAGATCAAGGGCATCCCGGGTGAGGAAGTTTTCTCTCGGATCGAATCCAAGTACAACAAGTAATGCTGCCGTATGAGTTTCACCCCGTCGCACTACGAGAGCTTGAGGAGGCGGTGGAATACTACGAGGCCATTTCGCCGGGCAAGTGATTGGAACTTGCCCGGCAGATCCACTCTGCCATCGTGCAAGTCTGCGAGTTCCCTGAATCAGCTCCGATCAGTCGTGGTACGATTCGGTCTGTCGTGGTTCAGCCGGACAGCCGATGGGACTATATGGTTCATTACCGCGTCAAAGCCTCGCATATTCGAGTTCTGACTATAGCGCACTAAGCTCGTCAGCCATTTTATTGGTTCGGTCGCCGGTAGCTCTGTTTCTCGCAGCCCCAATGTGGCGCTGCAGCAGACCGCATAAATTGTCACAGCCGTTACCGGCCAACCCTGTTTCCGGCCAATGTCTCCCGGTTGCAACGGCCGGCACTCGTTATTTGGTCAGGAGATCGCGTGCGTTTACGTTCTCGCCCAGATTTCTCAAAAGATTAGGGCTAATGAGCCTCCCGCGGCATCTTTTCGCCCATCGCCTCCTGCGCTGCCCGTGCAAAAAATCCGGAACGCCTTTCCCCCTGGACCTTCGCGTATGCATCGATGCGGCGCGCAAGGGTCTGCGCCAACGTGATGGTGATCCGCACCGTGCCGACCGCAAAGTCCTTTCTTGGTGCGGCACCACGACATGGCCCGCCCGCTTCGGGTGCTTGAATTTCACGTGGTCGCCTTTACCGTCTACGCGCGTCCATCCCTTGCGCTCCAGGCGCTCGACTGCTGCGACATTTTGTCGCATCCACTTCCGGCCGGCGATTCTCTACTATGGCCACCGTAACCCAAATGCCTGATCGGAGTGTGCCACCATGCGACCCATTGTTTGCATCTTCGCTGTCATCATCTTCACCACTGTCGCCTCTGGCGACGCTCTTGCCCACGTCACGCTCGCAATCCAGGAGGCCCCTGCGGGCTCGAACTACAGAGCGGTGCTGCGCGTTCCCCACGGCTGCAACGGCAGTGCGACCACGGCTATACGTGTGCAGATACCCAAAGGGGTTATCGCGGTTAAGCCCATGCCAAAGCCCGGCTGGGAGCTGAGAACCAAGGTAGGCGACTATGAGAAGAGCTACGAGTACTACGGCCAGACGCTGACCCGTGGAGTCAAGGAGATCGCCTGGACCGGCGGCAATCTACCCGATGCCTGGTATGACGAGTTCGTCTTTCGCGGCCGGCTGCCGGATGCCCCTGCCGGCACGGAAGTTTATTTTCCCGTGGTTCAGGAGTGTGTGAAAGGTGTGCAGCGCTGGATCGCTATTCCGGCGCCGGGCAAGAGCGCGCAAGACTACGACGAGCCGGCCCCCGGCCTGAAGTTGAGCGAGCACCCGGACTGAGTATGGAATGGCCGGCCCCGGGGGCCTTCACCGGCGCGCGCTGGCAGTGATGATCCGACAGAGCGTTTATGCGCTTGCGTTTGTGCTCGCAGCGCTTGCTCCCACCAGCGTGTGGGCGCATGCCGTACTGCTGGAGACCATACCCGCGGACGGCGCCGCGTTAGAGGCTGCGCCGACGCAGTTGCGACTGACCTTCAACGAGCCGGTGCGCCCGATCTTTCTGCGCTTGATCGACAGCAACGGGCGCCAGCGCTTGGCCGCCGATGCGGTGCGTGCGCAGAACGCCACCACCACGGCGACGGTGCCCGCGCTTGCGCAAGGCGCCTACATCGTCTCCTGGCGGGCGGTGTCCATCGACGGCCATCCCATCGGCGGCGCGTTTACATTTCGTATCGGTGCCGCGCAAGCCGCCGCAACTCCCGATATGGCCGCCGCAACGGAAGCCG
>JAKDMK010000517.1 GCA_030452365.1 Nitrococcus sp. | reverse complement strand
CGCAAGTGGTAGCCAGCGGGCTCGGGGATCGTGCACCGCCCCACCTTGCGGCCGTGGGTGTCCTCTCGGGATGGACTCCGGCCGTTGCCCGGATGGGAGGCGCCGGGCAGCGGCACGGATCCGTGTGAATGAATGGGCCTCAAATGGACGAAAGCGATTTCGCCCCCGCGACTGGTCAGGGGTGCTGTATGCCGCGCCGGTTCAGTGTGATGCTGTAAAGGCCCGTCGTGGCAGTGATGTAGAGCTGGTGCTTGGCCCGGCCGCCGAAACAGATGTTGGAGACCCGCTCCGGCACGAAGATGCGGCCCAGTTCCCGCCCGTCCGGGGCTATGCAGTGCACGCCATCGCCAGCGGAGCTCCAGAGATTGCCATCGCCGTCAACGCGTATGCCATCCGCCGCTCCTGGTTCCAACTTGTGAAAGCTTCTGCCCGCCACCGGATGGCCGTCCGTATCCATTTGATAGACGCGGATATCGGGCTGGTCGGCGCGGTGCATGCGTCCGGTATCGGCGACGTAGAGCAGGCGTTCGTCGGGCGAGAAGGCGAGGCCGTTTGGCGCATGCATGTCGTCGATGACGCGCTCGATCGCCCCTGTCGCCGGATCGACGCGATAAACGGCGTTCGGTTGCTCCTGTTCGGCCTTGTAGCCTTCATAGTCGGACATGATGCCGTAATGCGGATCGGTGAACCAGATCGAGCCGTCCGACCTGACGACGACGTCGTTAGGCGAGTTGAGCGGCTTGCCTTCGAAGCGGTCTGCGATGACGGTGAGGGTGCCGTCGAGCTCGGTACGCGTAACGCGCCGCCCCCCATGTTCGCACGAGAGCAGGCGCCCCTGCCGGTCGCGCGTATGGCCGTTGGCGTAACCCGAGGGCTGGCGGAAGGTGCTGAGGCCGGAACCGGGAGTCCAGCGCAGGATGCGGTCATTGGGAATGTCGGAAAACAGCAGGCAACCGGCATCGCCGAACCAGACCGGCCCCTCCACCCAATCGAAGCCCGATGCGAGCTGTTTCAGCGGCGCGTTTGCAAGCACGTAGGTCTCGAAGATCGGATCCTCTGCACGATAGAACGACATACTCTCTCCCCTTCACCGTAAGCGCGTAGCCGACCCCATCTGGTGAGGGCGGTCCAGCGGCGATATTCGGCACCTGTGAAGTTGTGATGGGTGTCATGTTCTATGTCTGCGACTATGCCTGCGGATAGAAGTTTTCATCTGATCGAGGCTGTGCCGGATCGGCTGGAGGGAGCTGCGGTTGCGCGGCGCCGTCGTTGGTCGGATGCGTTCAAAGCCGAGATGGTGGTGCGGAGCTTCGAGCCGGGAACGAACGTATCGGCGCTGGCGCGCGAGATCGGTATCAAGTCCTCGCAGTTGTTCGGCTGGCGGGCTGAGGCGCTCAAGCGCGGCGAGGTCGAGCGTAGGGTCGACGAGGCTATTTCTGCCCCGGCGTGTGACCCTGTCGCGCGCGGGCTGGTCGAGATCGTGATCAACGGCATGACAATCCGGGCTGACGCCGATGTCGGCGAGGCACAGCTTCGGCGTGTGATCCGTGCGGTGCGTGCGGCATGATCCCTGCCGGTGTGAAGGTTTATCTTGCCAGCCATCCCGTTGACTTCCGTAAAGGCCCAGATGGCTTGCTTGCCCTGGTGCGCGATGCGGGGTCGGATCCATTCGATGGCGCGCTCTATGTCTTTCGCGCAAAGCGCGCCGACAGGATCAAGATCGTGTGGTGGGACGGTTCGGGCGTGTGCCTTTACGCCAAGCGGGTCGAGAAGGCGAAGTTCTGCTGGCCGCGGATCGGGCACAACAGGGTCCAGCTTAACCACGCCCAGCTGATGGCGTTGGTCGACGGGTTGGATTGGAAGCGGGTGCGCCCGATGCGAACGCCTCGCCCGCAAATGGTTGGATGAACGTGCTGCGGCACGGTGACTCACGGGGCAGTTAGGAAGGGAAAATCGGAGCGCAATGTGCTCTGGTCTTCCCATGATCCCGGCCCGCAAAGAGCTTCCCGACGATATCGACGCGCTCAAGGCGATGGTGGTTGCCATGGCCGAAAAGGCCGCGCGGGGCGAGGCTCTCGAAGCCGACGTCATCAACCTCACGGCAGCCAATGCCGATCTGGCGGCGCTCAATGCGGCGGCTGATGAGCGCATCGCCCGGCTGACCGCGATCATCAGGATGTTCGAGCGGGCCCGCTACGGCAAGAGTTCGGAAAAACGCAGGCTCGAGGGCCTCGATGATGAACAGTATGTGTTGGTGTTCGAGTAGGTCGAAACCGGCC
>JAKDMK010000516.1 GCA_030452365.1 Nitrococcus sp. | reverse complement strand
CCAGCCGCCGCTGACTCGGAACAAATCGCAACGCACTACGAGACGGTGACCGAGAAGGCCGGCCTACGGCAATGGCTGGTGCGCCTGGCGAGCGCCGAGGTGTTCGCTTTCGATCTGGAGACCACCAGCCTGAACTACATGGATGCCGAGATCGTCGGCGTCTCCTTCGCGCTGGAACAAGGGCATGCCGCCTATGTGCCGGTGGCACACATGGGCCTTGATGTACTGGAGCAGCTCGAGCGCAGCTACGTTTTAGAGCAGCTGCGGCCATTGCTGGAGGACCCGCAGCGCGCGAAGCTAGGCCAGAATCTGAAGTACGACATGAGCGTGCTTGCGAACTACGGCATTGCGCTGCGCGGCGTGCGCTTCGATACGATGATCGAGTCTTACCTGCTCGACTCCACCGCGACTCGCCATGATATGGACTCGCTTGCGCTCAAGTACTTGGGCCACAAGACCATCAAATTCACGGACGTGGCCGGCAAGGGCGCAAAACAGCTCAGGTTCGATCAGGTGGCGGTGGATCGAGCGACCGAGTATGCGGCGGAAGATGCCGATATTACCTTGCGGTTGCACCATGTGCTTTATCCGCAGCTGCGCACACGGCCTGGGCCCGAGCGCGTCTTTCATGCGATCGAAATCCCGCTGATCCCCGTGCTCTCGCGCATGGAGCGCACCGGGGTGCTGGTGAGCCGCGAGCTTCTCGCCGCACAAAGCCAGGAGCTCGCGCAGCGCTTGGCCGAAATCGAGGCCGAGGTGTACCGCGAGGCGGGGTGCGAATTCAATCTCGGCTCACCCGTGCAGATCCAAGCCATACTCTACGACCGCCAGGGCTTGCCGGTGCTCGCCAAGACTCCCAAGGGTGCGCCGTCGACGGCGGAATCCGTGCTGCAGGAGCTGGCGATCCAATACCCGCTGCCGCGCATGATTCTCGAACACCGGACCCTGGCGAAGCTGAAATCCACCTACACCGACAAACTGCCTTTATTGATCCATCCCCGAACCGCACGAGTGCACACTTCCTACCAACAGGCGGTGGCGGCCACCGGCCGGCTGTCCTCCTCCGACCCCAATCTGCAGAACATCCCGGTACGCACCCCGGAGGGACGGCGTATCCGGCGGGGGTTCATCGCTCCGGACGGCTACCGGCTGCTCTCAGCGGATTATTCCCAGGTGGAGCTGCGCATCATGGCTCATCTCTCGGGTGACGAGGGCCTGCGCCGCGCCTTTGCCGCGGGTGAGGATATTCACCGCGCGACCGCCGCCGAGGTCTTCGCCGCCGAGCCGGCGCAGGTGACGAGCGATCAGCGGCGCGCGGCCAAGGCCATCAACTTCGGCCTGATCTACGGGATGTCCGCCTACGGCCTAGCGCGCCAGCTCGGCATCGAGCGCGACGCGGCTCAGCACTACATCGATCGCTACTTCGAACGCTACCCTGGAGTCAAGGCATTCATGGAGCGTACCCGGCGCGAGGCGCACGAGCGCCAGTACGTAGAGACAGTTTTCGGCCGTCGCCTCTATCTGCCGGAGATCAACGCCGGCAACCAGCAGCGCCGTCAATATGCCGAGCGCACCGCCATCAATGCGCCTATGCAAGGCAGCGCGGCCGATATCATCAAGCGGGCGATGATCCAGATAGACGAGTGGCTACAAGGCGAGCGCCCTGATGTGTTCATGGTGCTGCAGGTGCATGACGAGCTGGTATTCGAGGTGCCGGCGCCGGATGAGCACACAGTGGCTGAGCGCATCCGCGAGTTCATGGCCGGCGCGGCGCAACTCGACGTGCCATTGATCGTCCAGATCGGCTGTGGGGACAATTGGGAACAAGCCCACTGATCACGCGGGTGCGTGTGGGCCGGGGGTCAGGTCTCGGCACAATCAGCGCCGCGGATAACGAAATATCTCCATCGGCCGTGAACTTTTCTAAAACTCCGCTGTCACTAACTATAGCGCCAGTGCCCGGCGCGGCCCGCTAGTCCCTCCTCTTTGCAGCGGGCCAATTAGCCCGGTCTTGCCCCCAAGGCTGGGCATTTTGCCCCGGGAGGTTACCCCCCATGGCCCCCGGGGCCTTTTCTTGTTCCAGGCGACGGCGGCAGGGCCGGTCAAATCCGGCGGACATTGGTGACTCGCGCGGCGGCAGGGTAGGGCGTATCGTCCCGCGTGCCAGGATTCGACCCCACCCCAGGCCTAGGGCCTGTTGACATCCGCCCACGACGCCGCGCCGGCGGCTATTTTTTCGCAAGACAAGGCGCCGCGAGCGCAGTGTAGCCCAGCTACATAAGCGA
>JAKDMK010000515.1 GCA_030452365.1 Nitrococcus sp. | reverse complement strand
CTGTTCGGCGGCGCTTTGTCTGTTCCACTCGCTGCTTCCAGCGGCCGCGAGCTTGGCGTGGATCGAGGCATGGGCGGGGTAGTGCTCACCCGCCACGTTGGCCTGGCCCGTGGCCGGCAGCCCGGTGGATTGACACGGGCGTGTGACGCCAAGCCCGAGCAGCGGCGCCGATAACTCGGGCGCCTGCTTTTGCTCTGCGAGCTCGATAGCCAAGTTCTCGTGGGCTTGCTTTAGCGAGTTGATTCCCCAGTCGAATGGCTTGCCCACAACAATATGCAGTTGCAACCCCGGTGCTCGTGCAAGCGCCATGGTCGAGAGTTCGCGTGTGAACCGCTCGGCTTGGGTCGGATTGCGAAACATAACCAGCGCATTGCCGCCGCCGGCATAAATTAACTCGGCGTCGATTCCACCCTGCTCGATACATTGATGATCATCCAGCACCCCCGTGGCGGTAACATTGGAAGTAGTGCCAGCCGTTCGCAGGGTTTCCACCACCCAGTCACACGTGGCCTGAGCCACAAGATGCGAGGCGCCGATATTCTCTTGCAACCGGTTGCTGCCGAACACATAGCCTTGGATGCCGCCGGTATCGACCGTTACACACTGCATGCCGGCCCCGCTATGCGTAGGGAATCCATTTGCCGATGTGATACGCAAGATTTTTGAGATGGTCGCGACCGAAGACCCGGATGGGTTCACCCTGGACATGGAGGTCGCGCTCGGCTTCCTGCCGTACCTTGTCAGGATTATCACTGCAGCAAACCAGCGCCACCCGCGCCTCGTCGCCGCCGATCTGGCGGGCCCGGAGGTAGGCCTCGAACAGCTTCAGCTTGAGATCGCCCTTCCCGGTAGAAGTCGAGCAGGAAAACGCGAACAAGCGGTAGCCCCGCATAGCCACAACATCCAGCTCGAAATAGGTATGCGGATCCTTCACAAGCTGCGCTTTAACATTCATCAGCAGATCGTGCAGATCGGAAGAATTTCTATTGTCTTGTAACGCTTTCAGGGCCCATGACTCCAGCCATTTGCTGTGAAGCCACTCGTAAAGCGTCGTCGGCGGTTTACCGCTGCCGGCGCTGGCAACGGCGGAGAGGGCATCTGCACCGGTGAGCGCGAAACCGTTGCTTCCTGTCAAATCAAGCTCTTCCTGTAGCGTGTTAGCCAGCCCTTGCAGGGTTGGGTCGCTAGGCCAGGGACATAGGCTGCCCGCACGTCGGGTGCTGGGAGTGAGTTTCTGATCGACCCATGTTCGCCAATTCGCGCCGTTTTTCCTGCAGTATATGTCGGCGAGCTCAGCCGCTGACGTTGGTAGCAGCGCGGCGGTGCCAGGCGTACACTTGAACTGCCACCCGTGCAAAGCGAGCAGATCATGTTCGAACTGCAGGCTTGTCGCGAGAGCCACACATTTTCTAGCGGAGGGAGCACCGCTCTTCGGATCCCGTGGATCGCTCACCATCGAAAGACTATGGGCATCCAGATAAGTGAACACTGGCTCGGCCCGGCCCCGCGGCGTCCCGGTTTGTCGCCACGCTTCCAGCACCGCCCGATAGGCATGTACCGCCATCACCTTGGTGCCGCCGGTATAGTTGAGGCCGACTTGGAGCGCGTCTACCCGCTGCAGTTCTTCCCACACCGCGCTGGCGATGGAGCCCGCGTCTGCCTCATCAACTGGGGCGGCTTTTTCAACCTGCTGAAAACCATCGCCTTCAAGCCATCTCCGCAAGCGCTCGGTGACCTCGTCCAAAGACCTACTGCCAATCAGGCTGATGGTCGTGGATGTGCGATGTGCCAGCAGCCGCGCCGCCACGGCGTCGGGCAGCGGATTGCTCCCCACGAGCAACAGCAGGTGATCGACCGGCGGGAAGGCTAACGCCTCGGTAGCTTTATGGGACATACGCGGTTTTTTCTCGTTTTGCCTCGGCCTCTTGCCTGAGTCTTGCGCCAGGAGTGCCGCGCGGCTTTCGGCCGTAGTCCACTCGCCGCGAATGCCGCCGAGCGGAACTTCTTGCTGCTGACGAGCAGAATAGCTGCTGGCCTCTCGCCATTC
Source organism: Nitrococcus sp. (assembly GCA_030452365.1). GTDB lineage: Bacteria > Pseudomonadota > Gammaproteobacteria > Nitrococcales > Nitrococcaceae > Nitrococcus. The sequence goes on along the minus strand of JAKDMK010000515.1, from coordinate 246 downwards.
CACCTGGCGCGGTCGTCCGGCTCGCAGCCCAGGCCGGTATTGCAACTCCCGTGAATGCTTTCATCTACCATTGTCTTCTCGCCATGGAGCGCCGTGCTCGAGGCGAGCCGTTCTCGTAGGGGAATGCAAAGGCTTGGGGCTCGCGCAAACATTAAGTGCCATTTAACTCTGACCTGATTTTCCCCAGCCATTTGCGGGTGCCGGACGCCGAGCGGATTGACCGGAGAGCGGTGTGATGAAACCAGG
>JAKDMK010000514.1 GCA_030452365.1 Nitrococcus sp. | reverse complement strand
TGTAATATTTCGAGCTGGAAGAAAAGCCCTCCGCTTCCTCAGGGCTGAGCCTGTCACTTGGCAACATCGGTCTCAATGAGCATCCGCACATAGCGCGTGTATGGAATGCCTTTGGCCTTGGCCTTGGTTTTCACCGCCTCCAGCAAAGGGGCAGGCAAGCGTATGTTTAGAGTGGCCGACTTCGGCGCGATCTCGAAACGCATGGGCTTAAAGCCGGAGAGGTCATCGTCCGACAAGTCGACCGTTTCGACGAACTGCTCCGCGGCCGCATCGCTGCGTAACGAGGGCATGGCCTTAGATTTGGCTTTCATAGCGATCGATCTCCTTCTGGCGCATGTAGCGAGCGCTGATGGGGCGGAGCATGGTCTGGCCCTCAACATCCCGAAGCATGAACACCAAAAAGACGTAACGCCCCTCTGATGTCTTTTCGATAGCCCGCTTCCGCGGTTCATCAGGGCATGGATCGGCCATGACGGCTGGCTCGCCTAACAGAACCTGTTCAATTTCCTCGCGGGATACGCCGTGCCTTCCGCACTTCGGCCAGTTGCCGCTATCCTAGTCGAACCCCGCAACCTCCATGAGGCTAAGTGTTACGTTTGTATAGACAAATGTCAAACAGCTTCGCCCTTGAGAAAACGCTCCACCAATACCCCGCCGCCAAAGAGCCGCAGCCGGCGGCGGATCACTTCCTCGTCAGAGCAATCCTCGCCCGCTCTGATCCGACTCGCAGCATCACGTGCTAGTTGCTAGTGGTTGCTCATCACCGCGTAGGCACACACATCGATCGCGAAGATTTCCGTCAGCTCCATCAGCTTGTCCACGATCCACTGCTTGCGGTGGTCAAAGTTCTGCCCGGTGAGCGAGTCTTCGCCGCAAAGGGAGGCGCGGCGCACACAGCGCGCGATGCTATGGTAGAAGGGCGTTTCTCCCAGGCTGACTAGTTGTCAGCGGGCGAGGGTCATTAGGCGTACCCTACGCAGCATTTGGCAGATTAGGCGACTATCTGCTCAGAGGAGAACTGGGGAATGTCGGCTCGTTTGCTAACGTGCTCGATGGTGATGGCGCAGATGTCGCCCTCGCGATCAACGTCAATGATAGTGTTCTCATCGAAATCGTTGCTCTCGGCAACCTCTGCCTTCCGAAACTCTATGTAGAGTGTATCTGTATCCTGGAAGTACTTGATCTTCACGCTGGGGAGTGTCCTATATCTCCTTATTCTCGGGTGTCTAATATTCTGGGTTCTATGGGAACTCAGCCTTGTTGGCTTGCAGGCTCCGGATACAATACGCCGCTCGGCTTTACGCCCCATAGCCAGCGGTGGCCGAGCCTTTGCGCCAGCCGACGCAGTCGCTCAGCCGGTCCGACAGCCCTGGAGAAGCGCGGGCCATAGTCGCGCACCGTCTCGATCCATGCGTTCTCGTCAATGCCTAGACGAATCAAGATAGGCGGCACAGTCTCAGCGATAAAACCGCGTTTGTCATCGCGGATGGCGCGCCCAGTCCAGTCCGCCAAGGCGAGATAGTCGGAAAACGCAAACGGTATTGCCGCCAGCGGCTGATCAGTCCGCTCGCCTCCAGTGAAAGGAAGTAAAGTCGCGGGCGATGTCTCGGTGAGCGCTTTCGGAATAGGGTCAGCACCCGCCTCCGGGGATAAAGCGTCGCTTTGGTGCGCCCCGGCGTTCTGGGGAGCGCCTCTTTGATCTGCCATCTGCATTTGTTCGGCATAAGCGAGAATACGCGCTTGGATAGAGGTGTAATCAGAGGCCTCCGGCGTCTGCGCGATCCCGGCCCGCACGGGGTTCAGATCCACATAGACCATACAGGCCAAAAGCGCCCGCTCATCGAGTAGCGCCTGGCTCTTGAATCGCCCCTCCCAGAACCGGCCTTTGCATCCATCCTCCTTATTCGCTTGACGTGCGATCTGTTCGTTGAGGCAGCGCATGAACCAGCTGATGTCCGAGAGACGATCACGCCACTGGCCGGCGAGTTCGGCAACTTTGTCCCGCTCGGCTCGGCTGGTTGCCTCGCCCCTGACAAAGCGCTCGACCAACACGCCACCGGTGAAGAGCTGCCGCCAGCGGCGGATCACTTCCTCATCAGACCAATCCTCGGCCTGATCTGATCCCACCCGCAGCACCACATGGTAGTGGTTGCTCATCACGGCATAGGCACATACGTCAATTGCAAAGATCGCTGCCAGGTCCATGAGCTTGTCGACGATCCACTGCTTGCGGTGCTCAAAACTCTGTCCGGTAAGCGAGTCTTCGCCGCAGAGGAAGGCACGGCGCACACAGCGCG
>JAKDMK010000513.1 GCA_030452365.1 Nitrococcus sp. | reverse complement strand
AGGTGATCACCGTGGCCGCAAGCGCCGCCCGGTGGCGGCCGTACTTGCGGTAGACGTACTGGATGACCTCCTCGCGGCGCTCGTGCTCGAAGTCCACGTCGATGTCCGGCGGCTCGTCTCGCTCCCGGGAGACGAAGCGCTCAAAGAGCAGCGAGGCGCGCGCGGGATCCACCTCGGTGATGCCAAGGCAATAGCACACCGCCGAGTTGGCCGCGCTGCCGCGGCCTTGGCAGAGGATGTTTTGGCTGCGGGCGAAACTGACCACGTCGTAAACCGTCAGAAAAAAGGGCTCGTAGCGCAGCTCGGTGATGAGCGCGAGCTCGTGTTCGAGCTGACGGCGCAGCGGTTCGCAAACTCCACCCGGCCAGCGGTGTTTGGCGCCCGCCTGCGTAAGCTGGCACAGCCAAGAGGCGGGCGTGTGCCCCGCGGGCACCAGTTCCTCGGGGTACTCGTAGCGCAGCTCATCCAGTGAGAAGGTGCAGCGCTTGGCAAGCCGCAACGTCTCGGCAAGCAACGTCGCCGGATAGAGCCGGGCCAGGGTCGGGCGGGTGCGCAGGTGACGCTCGCCGTTGCCGTGCACGGCTTGGCCGATCTGCGGCAGCGGTGTATTGAGCCGGATGGCGGTGAGCGTGTCCTGCAAGGCGCGCCGACCGCGGCGGTGCATGTGCACATCGCCGCAGGCAAGCCGTGGCAGACCGCCACGCCGGGCGAGCCTGGCGCTGCGCTCGAGGCGTTCGGCATTGAAGCCATCGCGCAGCTGACTGACACCGAGCCAACCCCGGTCGCCGAAGTGATCGGCGAACCAGCTTGCCGCTTCCTCCGCTGTCTGATGGTCGACATAAAGGATGGCCAGGCAGTCCGGCACCACCCCTTCCACGTCTGTCTTGGTGAGCCGATAGCGGCCCTTCGGGGCGAGCGAGCGGCCCAGGCTGATCAGAGCGCACATCTGGGCATAGGCGCGCCGGTGCGGGGCGATGAGGATCAGCCTCACATCGGTAAGGCGTAGCTCGGTGCCGATCAGCAGCTTGAGCCCAGTGTCCTTTGCTGCCATGTGAGCCCGCACAACCCCGGCTACCGAGCACTCGTCGGTAATGGCCAGTGCCTCGTATCCCAACTCGGCGGCGCGGGCAACCAGCTCCTCCGGCTGGGAGGCCCCGCGCAGGAAGCTGAAGCTGGTCACGCAGTGTAGCTCGGCATAGCCGGGCGCGTTCGGCATAGCAATCCGGGTGCTGTGATGATACTGTACAAATTACCAGTATTAGAGAGCACGGTCATGCAGGCGCTGACCCCGAAACAACAGGAAATTCTAGAGCTGATTCGGCAGTTCATCGTGCGCACCGGTTTCCCGCCGACCCGTAGGGAGATTGCCTTGGCCTTGGGCTTTCGCTCGCCGAACGCAGCGGAGGACCACCTGCAAGCGCTTGCCCGCAAGGGGGTTATCGAGATCCGCTGCGGCGCCTCCCGGGGCATTCGGCTCCTTGGCGAGGAATTGGGCCTGCCCGTGATAGGCCGCGTGGCCGCGGGCAGCCCCGTTCTGGCCGAGGAGCATATCGAGCAGCACTGCCTCGTGGCGGCAGAGCTGTTCTCGCCGCGCGCCGACTATCTGCTACGGGTGCGTGGCATGAGCATGCGCGATGCGGGCATTTTGGAGGGCGATCTGCTCGCGGTACACCGCACTTTCGAGGCGAGGAACGGTCAGATCGTCGTGGCCCGATTGCACGAGGAGGTTACGGTGAAGCGTTTCGAGCGCCACGGGCATCGCGTTCGCCTGCTACCGGAGAACGAGGCGTTTCAACCTATCGAGGTGGATTTGCGGCGCGCGCCGCTTGTTATCGAGGGTCTTGGGGTGGGCGTTATCCGCCCGGCGCTATAGGAGAATACCAATGGATAACTTGAACGAGCTACTCAATGAGCCCGGTATCTGGCGCGCCGGAGAGCGGCAACGCGAGACGGGGCTGGAGCATGTTACGAGCGGCTTCCCGGCGCTGGACGCGGCGCTTCCCGGCGGTGGCTGGCCGCGTGGCGCGCTGACCGAGATTCTGCACGAGCATGCCGGCATTGGCGAGCTGAGCTTGCTTATGCCGGCGCTCGCTCGGCTTAGCCAGCGCGACCAATGGATCGCCTTGATCGCTCCGCCCTACCTCCCCTATGCACCCGCCCTGGCCGATCATGGCGTGAATCTCTCGCGGTTGCTGCTGATTCATCCCGGCAACACCACCAACGCCCTCTGGGCAGTAGAGCAGACCTTGCGCTCGGGTACCTGTGCCGCCGTGCTGGTCTGGCCACGCCGGGTGGATG
>JAKDMK010000118.1 GCA_030452365.1 Nitrococcus sp. | reverse complement strand
GATTCGAGCTGTCGAATGACCTCCTCGTTGGCGGGATTGATGACTTCAATCATTGTATCCACCAGTACATGTCGCAACATCGATGGCGCGGTGACGCGGATGGATCCCGGCCTACGCCGGGATGACGGCAGCCGCGGCTCGCGCCGCTGCTGACAATCCCTACATGCGCTCGAAGCCGCGGAAATGCTCCCAGTCGGTCACGGCGCATTCGAACGCGTCGATCTCTACCTGGGCCATGTTCAGATAGTGTTCGATTACGTCTTGGCCAAATACCGCGCGCGCCATTTCGGATTGGCCCAGCAGCGCCTGCGCTTCGTTCAAGGTACGGGGTACCCGCGGCTTGTCCGATGTATAGGCGTTGCCCGTGCAAGCCGGCTCCAGTACCAGCTTGTTGTCGACTCCGTACAGTCCGGCTGCGATCATGGCGGCAATGGCCAGATAAGGATTTGCGTCTCCGCCCGGCACCCGGTTCTCCAGCCGCAGACTCATGCCACGACCGATTACCCGCAGCGCGCAGGTGCGGTTGTCGCGGCCCCAGGCGAGCGCGGTAGGTGCGAAGCTGCCTTTAGCATAACGTTTGTAGGAGTTGATATTGGGCGCGAAGAACAGGGTCAGCTCCCGCAGGCAGGCAAGCTGGCCGGCCAGAAACTGTCGAAACAGTTGTGACGTACCGTCATCGTTGTCTCCCGCCATTATGGCCTGCCCGTTGCGGTCGCGCAGGCTCAAGTGAATGTGGCAGGAGTTGCCTTCGCGGTGGTTGAATTTGGGCATGAAGGTGAGCGAACAACCTTCCAGGGAGGCGATTTCCTTGGCGCCATTCTTATAGATCAAATGTTGGTCGGCGGCTTTCAGCGCATGATCGTAAACGAAGTTGATCTCGTGCTGACCGAGGTTGCACTCGCCCTTGGCGTCCTCCACCGCAATGCCGGCGCCGGCCATGCCGGCGCAGATGCGCGCGAGCAGGGGCTCGATCCTCGAGGTACCCAGGATCGAGTAGTCCACGTTGTACAGATTGGCGGGTTCCAGATCACGGTAGGCCTTGCGCCATGCCTGCTCGTAGGTATCGCGGAAAACGATGAATTCCAGCTCGGTGGCGGCAAACGCCTGCCATCCGCGCTCGGCTAGGCGCTCGATCTGGCGGCGCAGGATCTGGCGTGGGGACACCGTCACCGGCTCGCCGTTGCCCCATTGCAGGTCACACATGACCAGCGCGGTGCCGTCGAGCCAGGGGATACGTCGCAGGGTGTCGAGATCGGGCACGAATACAAAATCACCGTAGCCACTCTCCCAGGAACTGATGGCGTAGCCGCCGACGGTATTCATCTCCACATCCACCGCAAGCTGGTAACTGCAGCCCTCGGCATGGTGTTCCGCCACGTGATCGAGGAAATGGGCAGCGGTGCAGCGTTTGCCTTGCAAGCGCCCCTGCATGTCGGCCATCGCGATCAGCACGGTATGCAGGCTCCCAGCGCGGGCCTCCTCACGCAACTGCGCGAGTGTAAGCATGCCCGGCCTGGCTGATTCGTTTGTGTTGCCCATAACTCCTCCGTGCTTACGGCAATGCGCCGGCGCAAATGGTGCAATCTCCGGTCTTTCAGCACCGTGGAGAGATGCTCGCGCCGATCCGGGTTCCCAGTTCAGCGCATGGCACCTGGCTCCGCCGCCCACACACTCCCCGTGACCTCTGGGGCGGGATTCGGGACACCGCTTGCGCGCCACACCTTGGCCGACTCGATCGCCGGATAGGCCATTGTGGGGTAAATCGTCTAGAAGCTCGACCCGCGCTGGCGCAGGAATTCGAGCTCTGCCGTGGTCGACTCCCGGTCCAGCACGATCACGAGCGCCAATCGCCCGCCGGGGGTTCCGGCCCAGTGGTCGAGCTCGCCACGCGCTGCCCTCTGGTGGGTAGCGGCGAACCGGTCCCGGATTATAGCGTCCAGCCTGGTATTCTTGCTCCACCACAGCTTCCCCTGACGTTTGGCCACGACAGCGTCCCCGGCCGCCGGACCAAACCAGAACGACAGTATCTCGCGGGCGGTTTCTTCCAAGTTAAGGCCTCCTCGCCCTAGCGCTTTCCCCGTAACCGGGGGAGAGGGGATTCACAAAGCGCGGTATGTGGAGTCACGTACGGAGAATACGGCGCCTTTTGTGGTTCAATATTCACAAGAGCTTGTACGGGCGCAACCAGTAGACCCCGCTCTACGGCAAATGAAGGCGGGTCGAATCGAGGGAGGCAACATGGATATCACCAAACGCCGAATGCTGATAGCCGGTGGCGCGCTGCTCGCCTCGCCGGTGTTATTGCGTGGTCTCACGGACCAGATGAGCGCCATTGCCGCCGAAGGTCATTTCAACGTGACGCATAGTGTGGCCGAATGGCGGGCACTGCTGACCTCAGAGGAATTCGCCGTGCTCCGCGAGAACGCCACCGAGCCGGCGGGGAGTAGCCCGCTGCTTGACGAGGGGCGCAAGGGAATCTACCAGTGCACCGGCTGTGGTCAGGGGCTTTTCAGCTCGGAGACCAAGTATCACAGCGGCACCGGCTGGCCGAGCTTTTGGGCGCCGATCGAGGGCGCCGTCGGTACCCGAGACGATCGCAGTTTTCTATTCTTGGTGCGCACCGAGGTCCACTGCAACCGGTGCGGCGGACACCAGGGCCATGTCTTCGAGGACGGCCCGCCGCCCACCGGGCTGCGCTACTGCATCAACGGTGTGGCGCTAAACTTCGCGCCGGCCGCCGCGGCGGCGGTCTGATTCGTTTGGGCAATCGAGCTGACCCCATTGAGATCTTTCGCCGGTGTAACGGATAGAGTAAGAGCTGACGAATAATACTTAGCGGTCGAATTTATTATGAGCACGCGCCTGGACCTACCGGAAAGGCTGTTTGTCACCGGCACGGATACCGGAATCGGGAAAACCGTGGTTTCGGCGATGCTGACCTTGGGTTTGCGAGCGCGTTACTGGAAACCCGTGCAATCGGGGCTCGATGAGGAGACGGATACCCAGTTCGTCAAGCGCGTAACGGATTTGCCGGATACCTGTTTCTTTGCAGAGCGCTTCCGGTTGACGGCACCATTATCCCCTCATGCTTCTGCCGCAATGGCTGGCATCGAGATTCATCTGCATGATTTTGTGCTGCCATCCGCCACGCCCGAGGAGAGCATTGTGGTCGAGGGAGCCGGTGGTTTGCTGGTGCCGCTTAATTCGACCCAAATGATAATTGATCTGATTGCTCATCTGGGCCTTCCCGCTGTTTTGGTTACACACACGCGCCTTGGTACAATCAACCACACGCTGTTATCCATCGCGCAGCTTCGGCTGCGGTCTATACCCATAGCCGGCGTCATTATGAATGGGCCAGAGAATGCTATAAATCGTCAAGCGATCGAACATTATGGGAGAGTCCCGGTTATTGGAGTAGTTGAACCGTTGCCTGCGATTAGTCGGCCTACGTTGCAAGCCATGTTCAATAGTATTTTCAGATAAAGCGGGGTTTCGAATAACTTTTGAATTCCGTCATTCCGGCGTACGCCGGGATGACAATGCGAAACGCTGGGATGACGATGCGAAAAGCAGTGTTTCCAAGCTCGCGAAAGTTAAGGTTCGTTTGGCTATGCAAGAAAATCTCCACGTGCGCCATCGCAATATTTGGTATCCATTCACGCCCATAAAGGGATCACCAACGCCGCTGAAGGTTGCTGCCGGGAACGGTGCCTGGCTCGAGTTGGAAGGTGGCAAGCGGCTGCTTGATCTGATATCGAGCTGGTGGGTCAACGTGCTTGGCCATGCCAGGCCGGAAATAGCCGCGGCCATCTACCAGCAGGCGCAACAGCTAGAGCACGTCATCTTTGCCGGTTTCACCCACGAGCCGGCGGAAAAGCTTGCCGAGAAGCTCGTTGAGAAATTGCCTGGACGACTGAACCGCGTTTTCTACTCAGATGATGGCTCCACAGCGGTTGAAGTTGCCATAAAGCAGGCTTGGCAGTACTGGGCCAACCGCGGGGAGAAGCGCAGATCGTTTATCTGCTTCGATCATGCTTATCACGGCGATACGTTCGGGGCGATGTCGGTCAGCGCCCGATCGCTGTTCACGGATGTATTCAAGGAGTTGCTATTTCATGTGGAGCATGTGCCTTATCCAGCGACCTGGCAGGGGGACGACACGGTTCAAGCAAAAGAAACCGCGACATTACGCAGGCTTGCGGATCTTCTCGAACAACATCCCAAGCGTTACGCGGCGATCGTGATCGAGCCCCTGATCCAGGGCGCGGGCGGCATGCGCATGTGCCGTGTCGAATTTCTGCAGGCGCTGCATCGATTGGCACGCCAGCACGACACACTTCTCTTTTTCGATGAGGTAATGACCGGTTTCGGCCGCACCGGAGACTGGTTCGCCTGCAAGCGCGCAGGCGTCGAGCCGGATATGATCGCCCTTGCCAAAGGCCTGACCGGCGGGTTTTTACCGCTAGCGGTAACGGTCTGCTCGGATGCTGTCTATGAGGCGTTCGCAAGCTCCGATCCGGCTAAGACCTTGTTTCACGGGCACAGCTATACCGCGAATCCGTTGGGCTGCGCCGCGGCGATCGCGACCATGGAACTGCTCGAACAAAAAGAAGAATGCTTCAAAACCCTGGAGCAAGAGCATAGCAAATATCTGGAGCCGCTGAGCGCCCATCCCAAGCTCGATAAAGTCCGAATTATCGGCACCATTGCCGCCATGAATATCAAGACGGATGAACGTCCGGGGTATCTAAATACGGTCTCTGCCACGATCAAACACAAAGCCTTTGACCGGGGCTTGCTGCTGCGGCCGTTGGGCAATGTGCTGTACCTGATGCCGCCATACTGTATCACCAAGGACGAGCTTGCATGGGCGTATCGGGGAATCGCATCCATTCTCGACGAGCTGTGACGTCTCACTGTCTCCGGGATCGCCGAGTTGTATTCGGCAATCTCCTGTCCACTGTGGCAACGAGACTACTGGGACCGCTACATCCGTAATGAACAGCATCTTTTGACGATCATTCGATATATAGAACGCAATCCGGTTTCAGCCCGGTTACCCAGAACCCGTTGACTTGTCCAGATTGTACCCTCTGTCGACTGTTACCGACTCCCAGCGTCATTCGGCAAATCGATGCGTAACTGGACTTTGGCGTCAGTATTCCGCCAGTATCGCTTCGATATCTTCCTGATAGGCGATTACGGTGTCGTAAAACCCGATGGCGGAGCGTTGCGGGGTACCGTTGATAATGACGGCGAAAGCGCCGAAACCGCCGTCGTGCATGCGAAAGTAGCCCGCCAACGCGCGCACGGTGACCGGTTCGGTGAGGGTGCCGGTCTTGGCGTTCAGCCGCGTGAGCCATTGGTGGTTGCCGTGTTTGAGCGTGCTTGAAATCGAGGACACGGGCACCGCAATGGCGCCATAGAAGGTGGGAAACAGCGCGGCTTGGTGATACATGTGATTGAGCAGGGCGACGATGTGGCGCGCGGACAGCTTGTTGCCGACCGCTAGGCCGCTGCCGCTGTCGAAGATGGGCGCAGGTGCATCGCCTGCGCGCTCGGGGTAGGTTTCTAGCATGGCCTGGCGAGCCAGTTTATCCAGGGTTTGCGAGGCGCTGGCCAGGGTCAGCGGGGATTCGAAGCCGCGAGCTGCGGCGATGTCTAGCGTGAGCACGTCGGCCATGTAGTTGTTGCTGTAAGCCAGCATGGGGATAAGTTGCTCGGCGAGTCGGTTGCTCTTGATCTTGGCCAGCGGCGTGAGTACGCGGTTGGCGGTGGGGCGTACCCGTGCATTGTCTTCGACTTCGATGCCGGCGTCGGTTAGGAGCGTCGCCAGCACGCGCGCAGTCTGCATCGCCGCATTAGTCACGGCACGGTAGACATCGTAATGGCGTCCGTCGGCGGGCAGTTTGCCGCGCAGGTGCAGGATGTTCTGCCCGTCGTCGTACTCGCGCCAGATGGCAAGGGTGGGTCGGGTGCCTGGCACGCCGGTCGTGACCTGATTATCGATTACGTAGCCGGGCAGACCGAGCGGGTGTAGCACGGTGCGCGCGGTGTCGCCAGCCTGCTCGCCAGGGTAGATCGTGACCTTGACCGTACCGAAGTTGACGCCGGCCGATGACAGCGGCGCGCTGTAGGCTTCGGCGGCGCGGGTCAGCGCCTCGCAACGGTCCTTGATCCCGCAGGTAAACGGCCCGAACAGGCCGTTGTCGACAATCAGATGGCCCTTGACCCGGATGATGCCCGCAGCCTTAAGGCGCTGCACCAGTGCCCACAGGCGCTTGCTGTCCAGCGATGGGCCGCCGCCGCCGATGAAAACCAAGTTGCCGTGGACCACGCCGTCGGTTACGCCGGCGCCGGTTGCGAACGTGGAGGTAAAGCAGTGATTCGGGCCGAACTGCTCAAGCCCGCCGGCGGCGACGAACAGCTTGCTGACCGAAGCGGGGGTCAGCCGCATGTCGGGGTTGAGCGCGGCGATGGTGGACATATCCGCCAGGTCGACTATCAGCGCGGTGACCCTGGCATGGTTTGAATCCAGTTCGCGCAACTCGTCGAGCCATTGGCCGCTGGCGGGCGCCGTCGTCGCGAGTAGCGCAAGCGTCGTGATCGCACTCACCATCGAGCGCAACAAGTCGTCCGCAATGCGTGATAAGCGCCACATTACATTTTTCGTGCTGAATGGCGGGGCCGGTGCCAAGGCGCGGCATTGAATCCTAACGTGAGATGTTACAGGGGCACTCCCAACTTGATCGTGAAAACAGTCACATCCTGCGGCAGTCAGGGGGATGAACGGACAGGAAACAGGAGCGGTGAGCGGTAAGCGTTCTGATCCTGCCTCAAGTCCCCGCTGAACATCGCTGCTACGCTCAGGTGGTCTGAGGCCATGTTGAGCGGGAATGTAGGACAGTCTCAGGGTCGGTACAGATAAGAGCAGATCGCTACGGCGGCGCAAACGCCGGCGAGATCGGCCGTCAGGCCGGCCGCCAACGCATGACGTA